>JAGVEP010000262.1 GCA_020058145.1 Phycisphaerae bacterium
CGGCGATACGCGGCCTGCGCCACGTTGTAGGCTTCGGCGACGCGCGGCGCGTTCAGCACTAAGAAGGCCGCGAAAACGCGAAACTCCGGGGTCGCGCACAACTGCGACACGCGGAGCTCGCGCACGCTGCTGAGCCCGAGTTCCGCGGCCACGGCCGCCTGTGCACGGGCGTACACCGTGCAGTACTCCGGCGCGGCGTCCTCGGTCGTCAGCCAGGCGCGCGCGTACACCGGCAAGAGCGACTGGTCGTTGAACTCGTAGAGCGCGGCCACACTGGCAAAGCACTGCAGCCACGCGGCGCGCGTGACGCGCGGTTGGGCTTCAAAAGGCTGGTTCGGATCGCACCCAGGGATCGCCACCTCCACGCGGCGCAGCCCATGCGCCGTTTGCTGGGGAACGACCAGGCAGGCCGTTTTGGGTACGTCGGAATCGACCAGCAGAGAAACGGCTTGTCCGCCGTGGGCTTGTGCGAGCGTGTGGGCCGCGCTGGTCTTCGCGAAAACGCCGGCGTGGTAGAACTCGGGTTGGTGGCCGGTGACGATCACCGGGCGTTTCAGTTCCAAGCGAGCAGCCAGAGCGGCGCGGAGCTTGCCAAGCGTGGTGTCGAGCAGCGGAGCATCGCGCGGCGGCGCCGCCAGGGCGGCATGGATTTCCCCCGCCGCCGGTTCGATGAGCACGTCCAGGTGCTCGTGCGGCACGAGCAGTCGTTCGTAACGAATCACTCGGACAGCAGGCTCGGGCATACGGCCAACGTACACGGATGCTGCGGTGCGCGCGGTCCACGCTGGACTTCGCGGACAAAGACCGCCAGGTAATGCTGCAGGCGGGCCGCCGGGTCGTCCAGGGTGCCGCCGAACTCGCGGCTGGTGTCGCGATAAATCCGCCGGACCGGAAGCTCGCGAATCCGCAGTCCGGCGCGCACACACTGTACCCAGAATTGGAGCGGAAAGGCATACCCCGGCTCGTCCAGGCTCAGCCGCTGCATGGCGGCGACACGGTGGGCCTTGAAGCCGCAGAACGAGTCGGTCAGGCGGAGGCCCAGCAGCCGATCCAGCATCCGGGTGATCGTGTTGTTGATCGCCCGTCGGTCGGGCGGCGCGTCGTCATCGTCGGGGGACGGCCGCAGGTAGCGTGAGCCGCTGATCACGTCCAGGTCGTCGCGGCGGGCGGCGGCAACGAACTGCGGAATGCGGGCCGGCTCGTGCTGTTCGTCACAGTCGAGCGTGATGACCCAGTCGTAGCCATGCGCCTGCGCAAAAGCAAACGCGTCGATCAGGCTTTGACCATAGCCGCGATTCTCGGGGTGGGTGATTACGCGCACCTCCGGCCGATGGCGGAGCAGCGCCGGGGTCGCGTCCGTCGAGCCGTCGTCGATCACGAGAATGTCCGCGGCGTGGCGGCGCACCGCGGCCAACACGCCACCCAGATAGCGCTCTTCGTTGTAAACCGGGATGGCCACCAGAAAGCGCATGTCCATGCTCCGCGGTCGCTCGCAACGTGCCCGGCCGCGACGGCGCCGAACACATGGGATTGTTGCCGCCGGACGGCGATTGTCAAACGCGGGCGTTACGCTGCGGCGGGCGCGTCCGTACACTACGGCTGTGCCCGGCGACGGAGTGTCGGGCGTCGGCGGAGAGGCAGACAGACAATTATGGGCCGCTGGCTGGCTCCATCCGAGCGCCGTGGTTTGACCGCCGGTGACCGGCTGCTGCTCTTGGCGGTGACACTGACTGTGTTGCTGCCGGGCACGTTCGGGGTCAGTCTCTTCGACCGTGACGAGGGCTGGTACGCGCAGGTTAGCCGCGAAATGGTGCAGTCCGGGGACTGGCTGATGCCGCGCTATCTCGGCGAGCCCTGGCTGGGAAAACCACCGTTGCTGTACTGGTGCGTCGCCGCGTCCTGGGCCGTCTGGGGGATGCAGGTCTGGGCGGCACGACTCGTTTCGGTGCTCGCGCTGGCGGGTGCGGTGCAACTCATGGCGACGCTGGCCGCCGGGTTTTTGAACCGCCGCGCCGCGTTGCTTGCCAGCATCTCGTTCGTGACCGCTGCGCTGCCGGTCTTTATCGGCAAGCTACTACTGACAGACGCGCTGCTGCTCTGGTGGTGTTTGGCGGCGATGGTCAGCCTCTGGCGGATTTCGACGCAGGGCGCGACGATTGGTCGGTCCGCACTGTTTTGGATGTGCCTCGGGCTAGGAATTCTCTCGAAAGGCCCGGCGATTCTAGTGTTCGTGGGCGCCTTCGGGCTCGCACTGTTAATCCAAAATCCAAAATCCAAAATCCAAAATCGCGCCGCCTTCTGGTTCACGTCCCCGCTCTGCCTGATGGTCGCCGCACCGTGGTACGTTTACGTGGCACAGCACGCCGGCGGGACGTTCGCACAGCAATTCCTGTGGTTCGAAGTCGCGTCGCGTGTGGTCGGTGCCCCGCACGGGCACACCGGGCCGCCGGGGTACTACGTCGCGATCAGTCTCGCGGGCTGGCTCCCATGGACGGTGCTGGTCCCCGGCGCGGTCATTGAGACGTGGCGCAGCCGCAAAACGGACGCGAAGCTGCGTTTCCTGCTGCTATGGCTGGGGCTGCCGTGGCTGCTTCTGGAGTTACTGCCAAGCAAGCTGCCGCACTACATCCTGCCGTGCTATGTGCCGCTGGCGATTCTGCTGGGCCGCATGTGGGATGTCGGGCTGGAGCGGCCGGTGACGAGCCCGCAGCGCGTCGCGCTCGGTCTCTGGGTGGCGGTGATGGAACTGGTCGGAATGGCGTTTGTCGCCGCGGCGATCCTCTGGTGTGCGGCGACGTGGTCACTGGCGCTGGGCGCTGCCGGTGCCGTGCTCATGATTGGTTTCGCATTCGTATGGCGAGCCATTCGTGAGCACCAACTGCGTGGAATGTGGACGCGGGCGGCGGGCGCCGCGCTCGTGTTTCACTTGCTGGTGGGCACGTGGCTGCTGCCCAGCCTGGAGTCGCACCGGCTGAGCCGCCAGATTGCGGAGCGGGCCAATGCGCTGTGCGGTCCGGCGACGGAGGTGCTGGTCTGCGGGTACACCGAGCCGAGCCTGTTCTTCTACCTGACACGAACCGCCCGCGTCCTCTCGGCCGCCGAAGTCGCGGCCTTGTCCGACGATTTCGCGAACCCGCGGCTGCTGATCGTCAGTGCTGGCGAATTGCAGAATGCCGGTTTGCCGGACGTTGTGCCGGGCGAAACCGCGGTGCGAATCGACGGCTTCAACTACGTCAAGGGCCGCGCAGAATCCGTCTGGGTCCTGTACCAGCTCGGACCAAGCACGCGGAGCAACGTGAACACGACGGCTCCAGCCAGCACATAGCCCGCGATCACGTCCGACGGATAGTGCCAGCGTTTGACGATGCGTTCGACGCCGACGAGCAATGCGATCAAGTAGAAAACCCACCGCGCCCGCGGGAAATAGAGGCCCAGCAGCAAGGCGAGCGTGGCCGTCGCGGCGGCGTGGCCGGAGGGGAACGCATCCATGTATTTGTGGCCCGAGAACGGCTCGAAATGCCAACTGCCCTGGTCGAGCAGCGGCCGTGCGCGGCCAATCGCCAGCTTCAACCCGTGCAGAACGAGCGCCGCCGCCGCCACCGCGGTCACGAACCCGATGCACAGGCGTTTGCGGTTGGGATAGGTTGCCAGGATGGCCAGAATCACGCCGTACGCGCCCGCGGCGAGCAGGGGATCGAGCACATGTTCGACGGCACGGCGCACCTTGTCGCTGCTGAGCCAGGCAGCGAAAGGCGCGTCAATCGGCAGCGCGAGGAGGCCCAGCGCGACGCCGCCGATGAGCCACCGCCAAGGATACGACCTGCTCATGGTGCGCGGATGTTAGCCGGGACTGGACGGCGCGAGAACGGGGCCAAGAAACGCACGCATCGCCTTACTCTTCCCGCCCCACACGTGTCCGCCTATGATTCGTGGCACAACTTTGGGGCGCCGTAATGCAGGACCGCCGGCAACATCAGCTTCTAGCGTTCGTTGAGTGGGTCGGCCAACACCTCGCCGGCGACGAAAAGGGCGAAGCCCAGCTCTTCCTCGACCGCCTGCTTCAGGCCTTCGGCCACGGCGGCGTCAAGGAAGCCGGTGCGACGCTGGAAAAACGCGTCAAGAGCCGCGATCGCAAGCACTTGGCACAGGGTGCCCTGGCCTATGATAGCCTCGCTTTTGCCAAGACCGGGACCTTGGTCCCGGCGCGGAGCAACCGGCGACTGGCACACAGACGGCAACGCCGCTTCGAGTCGGTGGCCGACCAGCGCCCGCGGCGGTTTGGAGTCTCGATATGCTGACGAGCGTAAGTCTGACCAACTTCAAGGCCTGGAAGAGCATCAAGAAGATGCGGCTGGCGCCAATCACGGGGCTGTTCGGAACGAACAGCTCTGGGAAATCGAGCATTCTGCAGTTCCTGCTGATGCTCAAACAGACAGCGGACAGCGCAGACCGCGGCGTCGTGCTGCATCTAGGGGACGATAAGAGCCCAGCCAGCCTGGGGACGTTCAGCGACTTGGTCAGCAAGCATGACGCGTCAGAGGGAATGAGTATTGATATCGAGTGGCGCGTGGAGAAAGCAATCTTGATCAAGGACCCCGACCGGCGCAGAGCGTCGCTGTTCGAATCGGACGACCTCTCTTTCGCGGCCAAGATCGACTCCAACGGTGGTGGCAAGCTCGCCGTGCAATCGCTCAATTATGGACTCGGCACCGCATCATTCACGATGACCCGGAAAGAGGGCGAATACAAGTACGCGCTGTCTGCCTCCGCCGCCGGATTCAAGTTCAAGCGTCACCAGCAGCGCGCGTGGCCATTGCCTGCACCGGTGAAGTTCTACGGCTTCCCTGATGAGGTACGCGCGTACTTTCAGAACGCCGGCTTCTTGAGCACACTTGAGCTTGCGTTCGAGAAGATGCTGCGCAACGTGTACTACCTCGGGCCGCTTCGCGATTCCCCGCGGCGGGAGTACACGTGGGCGGGCGGCGATCCGGCCGACATGGGCCGCCGCGGGGAGAACGCAGTTGCGGCCCTGCTGGCCGCGAGAGAGCGTGGTGTGAAGATCTCCCGTGGCAAGGGCAAACCCAAACTGACTCTGGAGGAGTACGTTGCGTTCTGGCTGAAGGAAATGGGCCTCATCAACGACTTCCGCGTCGAGGAAATCTCAAAGGGAACGAACCTGTACCGTGTGTACGTGCGCCGGGGTCCCGGCGCCACCGAAGTGCTCATTACCGATGTGGGTTTCGGCGTATCCCAGGTTCTGCCGGTACTCGTTCTGTCCTATTACGCTCCTGAGGGCTCGACTATTCTCTTGGAACAGCCCGAGATTCACCTACATCCGAGCGTGCAGTCGCGGCTTGCGGATGTGTTTATCGACGCCATGAACGTACGCAAAATTCAGTTCATCATCGAGAGCCATAGCGAGCACCTCTTGCGCCGGTTTCAGCGGCGCATTGCAGAGGGTGACACGATTCAGAACGAACAGACCGCGCTCTATTTCTGCGATGTGGACAAGGCCGGCTCAACGCTCAAGCCGCTCGACATCGACCTGTACGGCAACATTAGGAACTGGCCCAAGGACTTCTTCGGCGATGAGTTCGGCGAAATGGCCGCCACGACCAAGGCGGCCATGGCACGAAAGAGCCAAGAAGGATGAGTGCGTTTGTGGTCGATACAAACGTGCCCGTAGTCGCCAATGGCCGGGCCGAGCAGGCGAGTCCGCGTTGTGTTCTCGCGTGCGTCGGTGCGCTGGAGAAGGTGCATGATGGTGGGGTCGTCCTGCTGGATGACGGTCTGCGCGTCCTCCAGGAATACATGGATAACCTGAGCATGTCGGGGCAACCCGGTGTCGGCGATTTCTTCATGAAATGGGTCTGGGAGAATCAGGCCGTTCCGGATCACTGCATGCGAGTAACGATCACGCTACGCCTTGATGATCCGGACGACTTTGAGGAGTTTCCATACGACCCAGACCTCGCGGCGTTCGATCGCTCTGATCGGAAGTTTGTCGCCTTGGCGCTCGCAAGCTCGCTTCGCCCGACCGTATTGAATGCGGTGGACTCGGACTGGTGGAATTACGGACCGGCTCTCGCCCGGCACGGTGTGCTCGTTGACAATCTCTGCCCAGATCACCGCGCAGCCGCGTCGTAGAGCGACAAGTCCTCGGTGCGGGCTCTCTCCCCCTCAAGGACCCCCACGCCACCCTCGACGCCGGGCAGCCCGTCACCGCCCCAGGCGTACCGCCGAGCTACGGCGACCCGGCACCGCTGATTACCGACGATTGCATCCGGCCGTAGCGCAGCTCGGCGGCTTGTGGTGGGCGGCGCCCACCCTACAAGACTCACCGGCAAGATGCCGGTGCCACCCGGCGGGCCACTACCGCTTCTGATACTTATCCACCGGCCGCGCCAACATGCGCTTGCCGGCGATAACTTGCTTCAGGGCCTTCGAGTCGGTCAGCGTGTCGTGATTCGCTTCGAAGAACCGCTGCACTGCAGCCCAGTCGTGGAACACCAAGGCGTGCGCCGGGAATTCCTGGGCTTCCTTCGGCGACAGGATCAATGTCAGCATCTCGCTGGCCCCATACGCGTCGGCGTCGGTCGGCCGATTGCCGATGCCAATAAGCAGCGTCCGCCAGTCCTTGCGCAGCTCGTGGAGCTGCTGCCGCTTGAATTCCGCCGGCTGGAGCATCTGCCGGATGCGTTTGGCGGTCACCACCGGGCCGTCGGGGAACTCGTGCTCGCGCAGCCAGACCCGGGTCTTGTCGAGCAGAAAACGCGGGCGCGCCGTCAGGTAGACAATGTAAAAATCGTCCGCCAGCGCGCGCAGCGTTTTCGCCGAGCGCTTGACGGGATCGCTCTCGTCCTCCCGGTTGCTGAAAAAGAGCGGCTCGTACTCGGTCTGCGCGACCGTGTGGTCGACGTCCACGGCGATGGTCACCCGCGGCTCGTCCCACACGAATACGCGACCCGTGGCGTCCAACTCGCGCCCGTTGGCCCGCGCCTGCGCTGCATACTGCGCTACGCCCGGCGGGAGCTTGCACTCGAGCGTCGCCAGGCCGTCCTCGTCGGTCTTCTTCTCGCTCGGCTCCCGCCCCTCAACAAAGAACCGCACCCGTGCGCCTTCGGCATCCTTCTGCACAAAGAGCACGGGCTCCCACCCCAGAAACGCGCACAGGCGTGTCTCCGACCCCCGCCGCACGACAGCGTCATCCACGCTCAGCATCGGCGTCGCACAGCCGAGCAGGCCGGCCAGAGACAGCAACACCAGCGGCGCCACTCCGCGGACCCGGGGGCGCCATCTCTTCTGCCGGAAGCGGTGGAGTGGTTCGTCGCGGAACCAAGACATGCGATCCCTGCTGCGCACGCGGAAAGCGCCGAGCGTCACGTTCCACGCTGTCCGTTGCGGAGGCTCTCGGGGTAGAACGCCGACCAATCTTCGCCGTGCACGGCCTCCGTCCACATCGCCAAGCCCCGCTGCCCAGCCGCGACCTCGTCGGCCTGGGTGCCGCTGGAGACCTCCAACAGTTGCTCGACAAGCTGAGCACGCTCGGCCGGGGACAAGCACCGGGCGTCATTCAGGATGGCTTCGATCTTCGTCATCGGCTGTATTCTACTGCGCGCGGTGCCGCAGAGTCCACGCCGAAACGTCCCGCCTCGGCAGCCGGCACGCGATCCGCTAGGATAGAAGCCAAATTATCACCCGTGGTGCGTTCTGCTCGCACCCTGCCAAGCAACGGAGACTGCCGCATGTTGACCCCCTACCGTCCTGAAGCCTACGTCAATTTCGCCGACGCCGAACCACGCCAGAAGATGCTCGCCGCCCTGAAAGACGTGCGCAGCAAGCTCGGTCGCACGTACCCCCTCCGCATCGGCGACCAGCAGATTGACACGCCCAACAAGATCAAATCCGTCATGCCGGCCAGCTACAACACGGTGGTCGGCTACGTCGGCAAGGCGACCCAGGAGCACGCCGCCCTGGCGATTCAGACCGCCGCCGCCACGTTCAAGACCTGGCGACGCGTCGAGCCCGAGACGCGGGCCCGCGTCCTGTTCAAAGCTGCCGCCATCATGCGTCGCCGCGTATACGAGCTATCGGCCTGGATGTGCTTCGAGGAATCCAAGAGCTGGATCGAGGCCTACGCCGACACGTGCGAGGCCATCGACTTCCTCGACTTCTATGGCCGCGAAATGATCCGCCTCGGCGGCCCGCAACCGGTTACACCCTATCCCGGCGAGGACAACGAGCTGCGCTATATGCCGCTCGGCGTCGCCGTCGTCATTCCGCCTTGGAATTTCCCGCTCGCAATCTGCACGGGCATGACCTCCGCGGCGATCGTCACGGGCAACACGGTCGTGCTCAAGCCCGCCAGCGCATCGCCGGTCATCGCCGCCGTGATGGCCGAGGTTTTCGAGCAGGCGGGTCTGCCGCCGGGCGTGCTGAACTACTGCCCCGGCTCCGGCGGCGAGGTCGGCGACTTTCTGGTCGAGCATCCGCAGACGCGGTTCGTCTCGTTTACCGGCTCGATGGAGGTCGGACTGCGCATCTTCGAGAAGTGCGCCAAGGTCTCGCCCGGCCAGATCTGGCTCAAGCGGTCGGTGCTGGAAATGGGTGGCAAGAATTGCATTCTGGCGGATGAAACCGCCGATCCTGACGCGGTCGCCGAGGGCATCGTCGCCGCCGCGTACGGGTTCCAGGGTCAAAAATGCTCGGCGTGCTCGCGGGCGATCCTGCACCAGGACATCTACGACGCGGTGCTCGGCAAGGTCGTCGAGCGGGCGAAGAAGCTGACCGTCGGCGATACGACGAGCGAGGAAAACCTGTACATGGGGGCGGTAATCGACGAGCACGCACACAAGACAATCAGCAACTACATCGAGATCGGCAAGAAAGAGGGCCGGCTGGCGTTGGGCGAGGGTCACGGGCAGGATGCCCGTGCCACCCTGCGCCAGTGTGGCACCGGCATCCCTGCCGGTGGTTACTTCATCCCGCCGACCATCATCGAGGGCGTGGATCGCAACGCCCGTATCGCGCAAGAGGAGATTTTCGGACCTGTGCTCGCGGTCATCAAAGCGAAGAACTTCGACGACGGGCTCGAAATCGTGAACGGTACAAAGTTCGGCCTGACGGGAGCGCTGTTCTCGAACGACCGCTTTCGCCTGGAGCGCGCCCGGCACGAATTCCACGTCGGCAACCTGTACTTCAACCGCAAGTGTACGGGCGCGCTCGTGGATGTGCAGCCCTTCGGCGGCTTCAACATGTCCGGCACCGACAGCAAGGCCGGCGGTCGCGACTACCTGCTGCTGTTCATGCAGGGCAAATCGATCACCGAGCGTCTTTAGGCACACTGGAAGCCAGGCACTCCCGGCGGGCCATGCCCGTCGCTTGCGCTCCGGGCTCGTTTTGCGTCCGCGCGCGGGATGAATCCCGCGGCTCCGGAGGCACGCTAATCCATCTTCACCGCAAACGAGTCCGCCAGCTTACGTCTGGCACTGCAACTCGAGCTCGTAGTTATTGCGGTTGTCACTGCACGGCAGGCCGAAGAAGAACTGCTTCAGCGGCTGCTCGCCCGTGCCGTCACCACCACCGTTACCGTAAATCACCACACCGGTGTACGTGGCGCCGGGCGTCAGGAGCGTCCACAACTGCGTCGCCGACGTCGTCGTGCCTTTGCACGGTCGATCCCAGCCGTGCGTCACGCCTGCATCGGCGCAGCTCAGCGCGATGTTGATGCTCATCCGGAACATCGCCTTGCCGCGGATCACCAGCTTCGTCCGGGCGGGAAGCTGCGTGTACCGGAACCAGTCGAGATCCACGCTGGCGCCGCTCGTGGTCGTGAACGTCGAGGTCCGACCGCAGTACTTCGCACCGTAAGTGTTGTTCCCAGCCACGTACGCCATGTAGTTGCCCGCGGCGTTCGGATCGGACGCGTTGCAGCCCATGTTCGTCTCGGCGCCATTCGGGTCAGACTGGCACGGGTTGTCGAGCGTGGTCGAGCAGACGACACTGCACGTCGTGCAGGCCGGCGCCTCGGTCACCACCGAGTACTGGAATCGGTACTTGTTCCACTGCGTGCAATCCACCGTGCTGGTGGGCAAGATCCGCATGTAGTAGGTCGCGTTCGGATCGAGGCAGGTGGTGTAAATCGAAACGTTCGCCTCACACGCGCCGAACTCGTAGTAGTCCAGCCGGACCTTGTTCGCACACACGTCGCCCGGAACCGAGTACAACTCCCACTGCATGTTGAACGCGGCCCGCATCTGGATCAGCAGCCGCTTCTTGACCGTGCCGCTCAGCACGATCTTCCACCAGTCGTAATCCACCAGGGTGTTGCCGTTCGGATCCGCCCAGGTGCCCGACTTGCCGCAGTAGTAGGTGGCCGGGAGGAGCGGCGCATTGTTCGGATCAATGTGGAATGTGCCATTCGTCGAATCGCAACCGGAGTTGAAGACATCGCCAGTCGGCAGGCACTCCGTCTCGCCTTCCTGGCGGTCAGTCTGCAGGCACGGGTCGCAGACCAGCGACACATTCGTGATCGTGATGCGGTAGTTGACCCAGTTGTTCGCGCACGGGTAGCCGTAGAAGATCGCGCTGCCGCTGTCCGGGAACGCAATCCACCAGTAGGTCGGCCCGCCGGGGAACACATCGGTCGGGGCAATCACGCCCAGGGTGCACAGGTACGCCCGCGGGGAGTTCCAGTAGCCCCACAGCGGCCCGCCACCGCAGTTGGCCGCGATCGTCGGCGCCCCGAGGTTCCCGTTGGCAAAGACCGGCGTCGAGAGCAGCGGAATGTCTGATTGCGTTTCCCACGACAGCGTGCCCTGGATCGGCAACCCGAACTTGTACCAGTCGGTGTCACGCACACCGTTGTCAGCCCACAGCGTGCCGCAGATCACCGTCGGGTTGTTCGGATCGAGGATGCCCAGGTCCTCCCAGGCATTGGGGTCCGGCGGGCTGTTCGGATCGTTCGGGTCGATGTTGCTGTTGCAGCCGCCGTTGAGATCCTGACCGCACTGCTCGATCTCGGGGTGCGTCACGCCATAGTTCGGATCGTTGCAATCCAGCTTGCAGCACAGGTCACACGTCGTGTTGGGGCCGAGCCACATGCCGTGGACCGGGGCCCCGCCGCTGATGAACGCGACGAACGGATTGATGTCGTCGAAGTCGACGAAGCCATTCTGGTCGCAGTCGGCCTGGCCAGAGGGGCAGCCCGGAATGCCCGGGGCACCGGAAAGAACCGCGACGAACGGGTTGATGTCGTCGAAGTCAATGACGTCGTCACAGTTCACGTCGCCGAGCATGGTGCCGCACATTTCGGCGGTCACCTCGACGCAAATGCCGTTGTCGTAGCAGCAGGCGCCGGGAGGTTCGCCGCTACCCCACTGGACGAAGACCGCGAAATTCGGGTCACCGGGATCGGTTTCCGCCTGGACAATGCCCTGCTCATCGCCCACGCCGTCGCCCGGCGGGATCGTGGCGCCGGTCAAGTAAACGAAGTTCGTGCCGAGGCCCTGGACGTTTGTGAAGGGCAGCGGCGGGTTGGGCGTGATCGCGGTGATCGATCGGGTCGCAACCAGCACCGCCGTGTGCTGCGCCGTCTCGGTGTAGTTCCAGCACAGGACGGGGGCGGAAGACCCGACGGTAGCGCCATCGAGGGTCCAAGTAAAGTTCCCGACTTTAATTGGCCCGGCGTGGCCCCAGACGTAGATTTCCACCTTTACGTTCGTGCCCTGCGTGATTTGCGGCCCGGTCAGGTCCAACTGCTTAGGGTTGGTTGGGTTAATCGCTGCCGTCCAACCTGGCGGCTCGACCACTTTGAACGCGGTAATGTTCCAATCCACCTTGATGTGACAGTCGTTGGGCGTTTTTCCGATTGGCACACCGGAGTACGTCACGATCGAGGAACCAATGACCGTGCCGTTGACCGTCCACGAGTAATGAGAGATCGTGGCTTTGTTCTTTAAGAGCGTGAGGGTCGCCGTGATTGAGGCCCCGTTCGCGAGTGTGCCGCCGGACAATGTGACCGTGTTGGTACCCACGCCGTTGGTTATCGTGAAAGGCGGCACGGTGGGCGGATTGATGCCGGTGATAGCGCTCAATGAGTGAATCTCGACATCGTTCACATTGCCCCCCGTGAGGTTGGTCGGGTGAATCTCGATCGTCGTCTCGGCTTGCAGCATGCCGGCGGATAGCGCCAATGGCACGATCACGCCAACGACAGCCCCAAAACTGCGGTGTCCCATGGTTTTCTCCTTCCATCCCGTTGCGCTAGATATACGACGCGCCGAACTGCCCGGCGCTCAGCCCGCTCTGCCGCAATCTCTCCTATGCGGACGGCCCGTGTTGAAATGCGGGGCGGGACTCTGATTGCTCACATGGAGCGTGAAATCGGCCGCGGCGCTGGCCGCGCGTTGGGCGGCCGGTTTTGGAGGGGCGCGAATTGCGGCCCGCCAGCCCGCAGCACGCCAGCACCCCAGCACCAGCAGGCGGCTGGAACGGGCGAATCCGAGAATCTCGCGGATTGCCGACCAACTACCCATGCACACTGCATGGCGCCGCTCTTTGTAGCGAATGACGACTCGAAATGCACCTGTTCACCGCCTCGACCGGCCGACGCGGGCGCTCAGACTCCACAATACACTGTACCTCACCGCCAGCGCCGTGCAAGACTTTTTTTCTCGATTTTTCCGGCAGACTCTTCGGCCGGCCGGATTGATGGGCCTTCGGCCCGTGCGTGGGCCGATGTTTTCACGCCGGCGCGCATACCCAGAAAGCCGCTGGTGCGAGAATCCCTTCTCGCACCCCGTCTGCGGGAATCACTTCCCGCGCGCGCTCGCACGGGATGGGAATCCCGCCCGAGTGCGCGCGAGATCGGAATCTCGCACGAGCGCTGCGCTTGGCTCGGCGGGGACTTCGCCCCCTCCGCAGCGTAGCCGTCGATCACGAGCCGGCGAACACCAGCGAGTGGTACATACCCCGAACGCTCCCGTTGGCGAATTGCGCGCAAAAAAAGCCCGAGCGGGGGCCGACAAGCCGGGGGGAACTTGTACGTGCCGCGCGCACTCGAGCCATCAATAGTATAAATGCGCTCGCCAGGCTTGGCAAGTACGGCGTAGCTTCTCTTGCGATTCTTCCTGCGCCCACGGCACATTCTGACGATCGGCCGGTTGCACTACGCCGACGCCTACGCCCACGATGCAACGCAAACAGCCCGGGCGTTGCGCGACTCCCCAACGTGCGTTGCAGGACCGCAACGCCGTTGCCGAGAGTCAGCTTTCAGGTGATTCCAACATGATCCACACGCCACCGCCTCATGTGACCGTTCCCGTGGAAGCCTATCGCACCCGACGGGCTCGGCTGGCGACCAGCTTGCGTCGCCCGGGAAACGAGTCGACCGCCACGAACACCTTCCGGCCGAGCGGCAAGCGTCGCGCGGGCTTGGGCGCGGCGTTCATTCAGATCAAACGGCTCAAGAGTGACGAGCGGCTCGCCGCGGTCCACGCGCTGTCCCTCTTCGACCGCCACCCCCTGCACTCGTCCACCGACCCGCGATCCGACCCGGATCTGGTGTGTCTCGACGAACCCCGAGACGAAGAACGGCGGCCGGCGCTGCGGGCTCCAAAGGACTGTCCCCAAGGCTGCGAGCGCGAGCGGGATCACGAGAAGCAGACGCTTCATGCGGGTGAGGATACACACGTGGACCAACGCGTCAAACCGGACGCAGCCCCGCCGTCTTCCCGTTGTCCGTCGGCCCGCGGCCGGGATTGATTTTGCCGCCGTGGACGTTACTGTTCCGTTGAAGGTAGCGCGGGATACAGCGGAGACAAACCCCCATGCCGGTAACACATTCTGACGTTCAGCAAGTGGGCGAGCTGGTCCGTCGTCATTATGAGCATTTCGACCGCTTGCTGGCGGAAATCCGCCGCGTGATCGTCGGCCAGGAGCAACTGCTGAAGAAGATGCTCGTCGGCCTGCTCGCCGATGGGCATATCCTGTTGGAAGGCGTCCCGGGCCTGGCGAAGACGACCGCGGTGGCGTGTCTGGCCCGCGCCATTCGCACCAAGTTTCAGCGGATTCAGTTCACGCCGGACCTTCTGCCCGCGGACATCGTCGGAACACAGGTCTTTCAGCCGCGCGATGGCACGTTCGTGGTCCGCAAGGGGCCGATATTTGCGAATCTGGTGCTGGCGGACGAGATCAACCGGGCGCCAGCCAAGGTGCAGAGTGCCCTCCTGGAGGCGATGCAGGAACGCCAAGTGACGATTGGCGACCAGACTTTCCCGCTCGATACGCCGTTTTTGGTCATGGCGACGCAGAATCCGATCGAGCAAGAGGGCACCTACCCTCTCCCGGAGGCTCAGGTCGACCGCTTCATGCTGAAGCTACTCGTCGACTATCCATCCCGGGCGGAAGAGCGGCAGATTCTGGACCGTATGGCCCCGCAGCGTGGAATCCCACAGGTATCAGAAGTCATTGGCCCAAATGAAGTTATGGAAGCGAGACTGGTGCTGGACGAGATTTACGTGGACGATCGCGTCAAGGACTACATCGTTACGCTGGTCCATGCGACGCGAGCGCCGCGGGAGTTCGATCTCGCTATTGCCGACTGGATCGAATACGGGGCCTCGCCGCGGGCCAGCATCTACTTGACGCGCGGTGCGCGGGCGATGGCGTTTCTTGGCGGGAGGGGTTACGTGACCCCGCAGGACGTTAAGGACATCGCGCCGGATATCCTGCGACATCGGGTGATCGTGAGCTACGAGGCGGAAGCGGAAGAGAAGACGAGCGACGACGTCGTGCGGCATGTGCTCGATCACGTTCCCGTGCCGTGAAACGAGGCGGAGGGCCGCCGGGCTGAGTTAGTTATCGGGAACTTGAATAACTTCAAGATCGCCAATAAACTAGCTTTTGGCTAAGGCGAGCAGTGTTTGTACAATAAACAAGGTAGGCGGACGGCACCCCGTTCTGCACGAGGCGCTCGTCCGCCGGATTTGCACCACCACCACGGGAGCCAGGTGGTGCTCTTATGGGCGGGGGCTAGCTCAGGCTAGTCCCCGCCCTGCGCGTCGACAACCTCCTCGCGGGTCTCAGGAATCCGGGCCGTCGACGAAGTTAACAGCACGCTCCCTGAGAAACTCTAGGACCGCTCGCAGGGGTTTTTCCACTTCCGTAAGCGATTTCGTTCTCTTTATCACAACAAATTTGACTTCGGGAACGCTTTCGCCGGTTGCGCGCCGCGAATTGCTCGCATCAGCAATCACGATCAAAAAAAAGAGGACCCGAATGAACGGATCCTCAGGAGGAGGAGGAGTTCAAGAGGGCCGTTGCACTGGCCCTCTCGAAGAGGAGGAGGAGTCATTAGTTTTTAGGCACCCTCAGTAAGGAAAGTCCAGTCGGGCCGAAAAAAAAAGTTAAAAATCGAAAACGGCGTTCCACGCGAGTCGCATACGCCTCGTCTGGCCCGCCGCTCCGGCGCCGTTCGCCGCTTGGGCCCCCGCGTCGCTTGCCGTACAATGCGGTTTTCCGTTCCTTCAGGACCAGACAGGTGCAGCATGGGACTCAGGGTATTCAACACGCTGGGGCGCCGGCTCGAAGACTTCGTGCCCCTGCGTGCCCCGCAGGTGGGGATGTACGTCTGCGGCCCGACGGTCTACGGACACAGCCACCTCGGGCACGCCAAGAGCTACATCAGTTTCGATGTGATCCTCCGCTGGCTCAGGCTGTCGGGGTACAACGTCAACTACGTCCAGAACATCACCGACGTCGGGCACATGACCGAGAACGACGAGGATGCTGGCGAGGACAAGATCATCGCGGAGGCCCGGCGTCGCGGCCTGCACCCGATGGCCATCGCGGAACAGTTCACGACGAGCTACTTCGAGGACATGGACGCGCTCAATGTCCTGCGGCCCGACATCAGCCCGCGGGCGAGCGGACACATCCCCGAACAAATCGAGTGCGCGCGGAAGTTGCTCGCCGACGGGCACGCGTACGAGGTCAACGGCTCCGTGTACTTCGACGTCGGCTCGTTCAAGGGCTACGGGCGGCTCAGCGGGCGGGCGGTCGAGGATCTGGAGGCGGGGGCACGCGTCGCCGTCAATGATGAGAAGCGCCACCCGGCGGATTTCGCGCTCTGGAAGCGGGCGGAGCCGGGGCACATCATGCGTTGGCCGAGCCCGTGGGGTCAGGGCTTCCCCGGCTGGCACCTCGAATGTTCCGTGATGAGCCAGAAATACATCGGCGAGACCCTCGACATCCACGGCGGCGGTTTGGAGAACCAGTTTCCGCACCACGAATGCGAGATTGCCCAGGGCGAGTGCGTGACGGGCAAGCCGTTCTGCCGCTACTGGCTGCACAACAACATGGTTACGCTCAACGGCCAGAAGATGGGCAAGAGCCTGGGCAATTCGATTCTGCTCAAGCAGATTTTCCGCGCCGGACATGCGCTGCTGGAGAAGACGTTTGAGCCGGCGGTGGTCCGGCACTTCATCCTGACCAGCCATTACCGCGCGCCGCTGGATTTCTCGAATGAGGCGCTGAAGGGGACGGAGGCTGGGTCGTACCGACTACGTGATGCGGCGCGCGAACTGGCGAAGGCCGTGAAAAGGCACGGAGGCACGGAGGCACGGAGGCACGAAGGGACCGCGATCGGGGATCTGCCCGCGCTCGCGAAAACGGACGCGGTCCGCGCGGCGTTGGAGGACGCGGCGCAGCGCTTCACCGACGCGATGAACGAGGACTTCAACACCGCCGCCGCCATCGCGACGGTCTTTGATTTCGCCAAGCAGACGGGCAACTGGATTCGCGACAGCGCACCCGCCGAGGATTTGCTCGCCGCGGATGCGCTGATGCAGCGCTTCGTCGGCGATGCGCTGGGGTTGAAATGGCAGGACTCCGCCGGCGGCGCGGCGGCGGAAGCCGAACGCAACGCTCTGATCCAAATCCTGGTCGATCTGCGTGCCGATGTCCGCAAGGCGAAGAACTACGCCCTTGGCGACCAGGTTCGGCAACGGCTATCCGCGCTCGGAATTGAGTTGAAGGACGGGCCGCAGGGGACGAAGTGGTAGAGAGTGGCCGACTTCTCGCCGCCGCAGCGGTGCGGATGAGGTTTTCCTTTGAAGGCGGGCTGAGTCATGAGCAACATCGACCGCGAGCGGCCGACTGCACCGGCGTGAACGGCGGCGCTATCAACCGTGAAGGGCTAGGCCGCGATGAGCGACACGACCCTAACCGATCCCCTCGGCCGCGAAGTCGTTTTGCACGACCGGACGTGGCACGGCCATATTATCAAAGGCCATCCCGAGGTTGACGGACATCGTGCGCTGGTCGAACAGGCCGTGCAGGCGCCGGAGGAGGTTCGGATGAGTCACTCCGACCCGGATTGCCGGATATATTTCGCGCCCGGGCCGCGGCCAGCGGCTAAAATAATGCTGGTCGCCGACGTTGTGCGCGGGGTCGTCAAGACCGCGCACCTGGCGAAGAAAGTCAGCGGAGGAGCTATCGAATGGGCAAGATAGACGCCATCGAAGGCACCGTCGACGATCGGCACTGGTATCACTACGACCTGGGCAGCGACGTGCTGTATCTGCGCCTCGCAAAGGATCATGACGCACCCACCTACGCGGAAGAGACTGACGACGGGTTACTACTTCTGCGACGCGCGGACAACGACGCGGCGGTCGGGCTGACCATCGTGAACTGGTGGAAGCGTTTCGGCAGCGGAGCGTTGCCGGACTCGCTCGACGAGCTCGCCCAGCGAATTGAGCCGTGGGCCAGGAAGCTCGCGGCGTAGGGGCCGGCACGTCTGGGTGCAGGCCGTGCTTATCGGACAGCCACCTGCTTCAGTATTATCTTGGAGCCGCACGGCGCTTTGGTTAAGATGGGGGGGTGCAGTGCAGTTGGGGCTGCGGGCGTTCGCGCGCCAGGATCGGGACAAGGAGAAAGCCATGCACAAGCATCAGCATCGGGTGGTTGTTCTTGGCGCTGGAATTCTCGCGGCACTGACGTACTGCGGTGCGCGCGCGGACGCCGTCGCGTTCTGGCACTTCGACGAAGCGCCTGGCGCGACCGTCGCGGCTGACAGCGCCGGCACCCACCCCGGCACGCTGTTCGGCTCGGCGGCCTTCGTTGCCGGCGGTGTGTCCGGCAATGCACTCAGCGTCACCAGGGCTGGCAATGGCTACGTGACGATGGGCGACTACTTCCGCTTTGTGGGCGGCGACTTTGCCGTGGTTGCATGGGCCAGGACGGCCCCGGGCGACCAGACGCCGGATTATTTCGTCCTCGCCAAGCACCGCGCGACAATCCAGCAGGGCTATCTTCTCGGGGTCAACGTGAGCGGCGCGTATGGGGCCGTGGACAAGGCCTGGTTCTACCAAAGCAGCCAGGCGGGCGGCGAACCGCGCTCCACGACCAGCGTAAACGACGGCAATTGGCACCAGATCGTCGGCGTGTATCGCCTCGGCCGGTACGCGCGCATCTTCGTCGATGGCGCGCCCTACGAGGACAGTCGGACCGCCGTCTTTATCGGAGGCAACGCTGCGTCGTTCGCGATCGGCGCGATTGACTTCAACGGTACCCTTCAAGGCTACTTCACTGGTTGGGTCGACGAAGTCCAACTCTACGGCCACTTCCTCACGGCCGCACAAGTGCAGTACCTGTTTGAGCACCCGTCGCAGACCGTGATCGGCCCGCTCGGCGACCTCGATTGCAACGGCGCGGTCGACTTCGACGACATCAACGCGTTCGTGCTCGCGCTTTCCGATCCCGATGCCTACGCACTCGTCTACCCGGGCTGCAACATCGCGCGCGCAGATTTCAACCTCGACGGCGCCGTCAATTTCGACGACATCAATCCGTTCGTGGAGGTGTTGTCGGAGTAAGAAACCAGCGCGCAGCAGCGGCCGAGCAGGAACTCGGCCGCTACAAGGCTGTGCAAACCGCCCTAAATCAGCGGCGAATCGACCTCTTCTGCCTCGCTGGCCGACAAGCTCGGACGTGGCAGCAGGGCGTCCAGGGCGGACGCCGCGCTGAACCCCATCGCGGCGGGGGCTTCGACGAACGTCCGCAGCGGGGCAATCGGTGGGGCGGCCGGCTCGCCGAGGTACTTAATCTGCATCTCCTGGTAGATCTTGAAGCCCGTGCCGGCCGGGATCAGGCGGCCGAGGATCACGTTTTCCTTGAGGCCGACGAGCTTGTCTTCCTGCGAGGCGAGCGCGGCCTGCGTCAGCACCTTGGTCGTTTCCTGGAACGACGCGGCCGAGATGAACGATTCGCTCTGGAGGCTGGCTTTGGTGATGCCGAGCAGCAGCGTCTTGGCGGTGGCCGGCTTGGGCTTGCGGCCCTTGGCGGGGCTACCGCCGTCGGCCTCGCCGGCCTCGTTTTTCGTGCTGAATTCCTCGCGCGAGACCACCTGATTGGCCTGGAAATCGGTGTCGCCGGGGTCCACGACCTTGACGCTCTTGGCCAGCCGCAGGTTCTCGTCGCGGAAGCGGAACTTGTCGATGACCTCGTTGGGGAGGAAGCTCGAGTCGCCCTCGTTGTCGATCTTCACCTTGCGAATCATCCGCGACAAAATGGCCTCGATGTGCTTGTCGTTGATGGTCACGTTCTGCTGGCGGTAGACCGACTGCACCTCCTTGAGCAGGTAGCGCTGGAGGTCTTCCTCGCCGTTGATCCGCAGAATGTCGTGCGGGATGAGCGGGCCCTCGATGAGCGGGATGCCCGCCTCGACCTTGTCGCCGGCGTGGACGAGCAGTTGCTTATCCTGCGGGACGTGGTGCTCCTTTTCCATGCCGCTCTCGGACTTGATGATGATGGTCATCTTGCCGCGGCGGCGATCGGCCTGCAGGGCGACTTCGCCGGAGATTTCCGCCATGACGGCCGGCTCTTTGGGCTTGCGGGCCTCGAAGATTTCGGTGACGCGGGGCAGACCGCCGGTGATGTCCTGGGTGCCTGAAATTTCCCGCGGCTGGCGGGCGAGCAGGGCCCCGGGCTGGACGGGGTCGCCCTCTTTGACCTCGATACGGGCCTTGGCGGGCAGGTGGTGGAATTCGAGGATTTCGCCGCTCTTGTCCTCGATCATGATGCGGGGGTGCTTGTCGCCTTTGTGCTCGATGACCATGGGCTTGCTGCCCTCGCGACCTTCCTTTTCCTGGCGGACGGTCTCACCCTCGATGATGTCCTGGAAGCGGACGAAGCCAGCCTTTTCGGAGAGCATCGCGGTGAAGTGCGGGTCCCACTGGACGATGACCGTGCGCGGGGCGACCTTCGTGCCGTCGAGGTAGAGGATGGCGGCGCCGTAGGGCACCTTGTAGCGTTCGAGTTCGCGGCCCTTATCGTCGTTGATCGCGATTTCGCCGTTGCGTTTGAGGACGCGGTAGATGGTCTTGCCCGTCTCGGCGTCCTTCATCTCGACGGCGTTGAGCGTGTGGTAGACGATCGTGCCGCCCTGGAGGACGGTGATCTCGTGTTCCATGACCGCGCGGCTGGCGACGCCGCCGGTGTGGAAGGTGCGCATGGTGAGCTGCGTCCCGGGCTCGCCGATGGACTGGGCGGCGATGATACCGACCGCGAGGCCTTCCTCGACGAGGTGGCCGGTCGAGAGATCGGCGCCGTAGCAGCGGGCGCAGATGCCCTGGCGGCTTTCGCAAGTCAGCGGGCTGCGGACGCGGATGCTGTCGAGGCCGAGGCCGCCCTCTTCGGGCTTGGCTTCGAGCATGCGGGCAATGTCGGTCGTGATCAGCTCGTTTTCGCGGACGATGATCTCGTCCGAGCGCGGGTCGCGGATGGTATCGCGGGCGATGCGGCCGATGATCAGCTCGGAGAGCTTCACGTCGACTTCCTCGCCGCGGTAGATGGTGCTCTTGGTGATGCCTTCGATCGTGCCGCAGTCGGGTTCGTTGACGATGACGTTCTGAGCGACGTCGGCGAGCTTGCGCGTCAGGTAGCCGGAGTCCGCGGTCTTGAGGGCCGTGTCGGCCAGACCCTTGCGGGCACCGTGCGTGGAGCTGAAGTACTCGAGCACCGTCAGACCTTCGCGGAAATTGGCTTTGATGGGGGCTTCGATGATCTCGCCGGACGGTTTGGCCATCAGGGCGCGCATGCCGGCGAGCTGGCGAATCTGGTCCACGGAGCCCCGCGCGCCCGAATCGGTCATCAAGTAAATCGGGTTCAGGTACGGCTTGGCGTGCGGGTCGCCCACCTTGGCTTCGGCGCCGGCCTTGTCGCGCCAGTCGCTCTTGAGCGTCTTCATCATCTCATCGGTGATCA
>JAGVEP010000106.1 GCA_020058145.1 Phycisphaerae bacterium
GCGCAGAGGAGCCGAAGATCGTGAAAGCAGTGGCCGCGCCCTCCCAGCCGTGGCTCGGCCGGAGCCTCGCCCTCCCGCGCGACGGCGAGGGGTGGCTGGCATGCCACGATTTCCGGGACCGCGGTCCTTGGCCATGCCACACCGCCTGGAGTGTCACGGCCCCGTTTCGGACCGCCGCACAGCCCCGCGCAACCTGAACCCTGAACCCGCACCCCGGCTTTTCCGTTGACGCCCACGCTCGGCGTGTGCTAGGTTGGTGGCCGGCAATTGTCGGATCGCCGAACAGTAGAGGCTACCAAAGTGCCGGAGAAGGCCGCACATCCCGAGGTCGACGTCGAACAACGGACGGACCATCTCCCACCGTACCGGGTCCTCCTGCACAACGATGACGTGAACACCTTTGAGCACGTGACAGCCTCGATCATGCGGCTGACGTCGCTCAAACTGGAGGAGGCGGTGCGCTGCACGCTCGAAGCGCATGAGACCGGTTTGAGCCTCCTGCTCGTCACGCACCGCGAGCGGGCGGAGCTCTACGTCGAGCAGTTCGCCTCGCTTGGGCTGACCGTGACGTGCGAGCCGGACGAGTGAGCGGCGGCGGGCCCCGTCCGACCTGGTGGCCGGACTCTGTGCCGGCCAACAGACGGTGAACAGACCAGCTCTAACCCAGACCATCCGGCAGATTCTCCGGCTCCGGTCGGGTATCGCGGCTGTGCCGAGCATCCAGAAACGACTGGAGAATCACCTGTGCGGCCAACGCATCGCGTAGCCCCCGACGCCGTGACCGCCGCACGTCGGCCACGTCGAGGATCGTGTCCGCTTGGAAACTAGACAGGCGTTCGTCCCAAGCCTCGACGGGCAGAGCGGAGCGGCGCTGCAATTCCTCGAGGAAGGCACGCGTCAGCCGCGTCTGCCGGCTCTCGGAACCGTCCATATTTAGGGGCAAGCCGACCACGATTCCCTCTATCTGGTGGTTCTCGGCCCAGTTCAACACGGAACCGACATCGCCGCCCACGCCACCGGCCCCCGGAAGGGTGTCGGCGGGGGAGACGATGACCTCGCGTGCATCTGAGCACGCGAGTCCGATGCGGCGGGTGCCGTAATCAACGCCCATCCAACGTCCCATAACCGCGAGGTCACCTCGTTTTATTCCGCCGCTGGCCTGCCGGTGTCCACCGCGCCTGGCTGGCCCCGACACGCCTCGGCACCGGTCGGGAGCGGTAATCCTTCCGAATTCGCCCACAGATTAACGCACAACGCCCTTGCAATCCAGGCGCGTCAACGCGATAATGCGGGGCTTGCAGAATTGCTGGTGGTGTGCGACCGACCTGCTGTCCTTGATGGCGAGCAAACTTGATGACCAGGGGTATGTGCCCGCAGGCTTACATTCTATGCGGCACGGGGTGGGTCGTCGTCGCGTTTTTCTCGCGTTGGTGTGCTGACTGACAGAACCCGGACCACCGGGTCCGTCGGATGAGAACTGTGAGAGGGCGTCCCAGATGCAGGTGAATTACGTCCGCGATTTCAGCCGTCACGGTGACGCTATTCAGGTCCCGAACCTGATCGAAATCCAGACCGATTCGTACGCCCGGTTCCTGCAAATGGACCGGCGGGCGGCCGAACGGAAACCCATGGGTCTCGAGGGCCTGCTCCGCGAAGTGTTCCCGATCGAAAGCTATGACGGGAATATGCGGCTCGCTTATGTCGACTACGAACTCGATCCCCCCCGCTACACTCCGGACGAATGCCGGGAACTCGGCCTGACCTATGGCCATCCGTTCCGCATCCGCATCCGCCTCCGCCGCAAGGACGTCGAGGAGGTCCAGGAAGAATGGATCTACCTGGGCGAGATCCCGATCATGGTCGGCGGCGGGGAGTTCATCGTAAACGGGTCTGAGCGCGTCATCGTTTCCCAGCTCCACCGCTCGCCCGGTGTCGATTTCGTCAAGGAATCCGCCGAGGGCGACCGGGCCCTGCACGCCTGCCGGATCATCCCGGAACGCGGCTCGTGGATCGAGATCAATGTCACGCGGAAAGACGTGCTCGCCGTGCGCATCGATCAGTCCAGCAAGATCCCTGCCTCGACCTTCCTGCGGGCCATGGACCAGAAGTTCGGCAACACCGAGGCCATCGTCCGGGCGTTCTACGCCGTCAAATCCGTCCGCGTGGCGGCCCTCAAGGCCGACATGTGGACCGCCGCCCCGATCGTCGACCCCGACACCGGCGAAGAACTCGTCGGGGCCGCGCGGCAAGTCGGCGAGGCCCTGCACAAGATCCACGAATCCACCCTCAAACAGGCCGACGTCATCGCGAAGATGGTCGACCCGATCATCCTGAATACGCTGGCCGAGGATTCGAGCGCCACGCACGAAGAAGCCCTGCTGAAAATCTACGCCCGCCTGCGTCCCGGCAACCCCGTGCAGCTCGACAAGGCCCGCAAGTTGTTCCAGGAGAAATTCTACGACGAAAACCGCTACCGGCTCGGCAAGGTCGGTCGCTTTCGCCTCAATCGCAAGTTCGAGAAGGGCGTCCCCGAGACCGAGATGGTCCTCAAACCCGAGGACTTCGTCAGTTGTCTCGAGTACCTGCTCAAACTGCGCTCAGGCGAAGGCCAGGTGGACGACATCGACCACCTCGGCAACCGCCGGCTGCGCACCATCGATGAACTGGCCGCTGACGAGCTGCGCAAGGGCTTCCTCAAGCTCCGCCGCACCGTCCAGGAGCGCATGAGCCTCAAGGACCCCGAGTCGATCGGCAAGGTCGCCGAACTGGTGAATACCAAGAGCATTTCGAGCAGCATCGACTTCTTCTTCGGCCGCAGCGAACTGTCGCAAGTCGTCGATCAGACCAACCCGCTGTCGCAGCTCACGCACGAGCGGCGGCTTTCCGCCCTCGGGCCCGGCGGCCTGAACCGTAAGCGCGCCGGCTTCGAGGTCCGCGACGTACACATCAGCCACTACGGCCGCATCTGCCCGATCGAGACACCCGAGGGCGTTAACATCGGTTTGATCGCGTCGCTCGGCATCTACAGCTCGATCGACGAGTACGGCTTTTTGATCACCGCCTACCGCAAGGTGGAGCGTGGCAAGGTCGATGGCGACGTCGTCTACCTGCGCGCCGACGAGGAAATGCGGACCACGCTGGCGCCGCCCGACGTCGTGCACACGGACAACGACGGGAAGAAGCTCCCGGCGGTGGAGCCGCGGGATGCGTACCTGGCACGGCAGCGCGCGGGCGGGATCAAGCGCAAGCCTACGCCGCTGAGGGAGGGCACGCTGCTCGGCCGCCAGTTCGGCGAATTGCAGCAAGTGAGCGCCGACGGGATCGACTACGTCGATATCTCACCCAAGCAGACGGTCGGCGTGTCCGCCGCGCTGATCCCCTTCCTCGAACACGACGACGCCAACCGCGCGCTGATGGGCTCGAACATGCAGCGGCAGGCGGTCCCGCTCGTGCGGACGGACCCGCCGATCATCGCCACCGGCATGGAGCGTCCCGTCGCTGAGAACAGCGGGATGGTCGTCCGGGCGCGGCGCGACGGCACGGTCAGCTTCGTCGACGCCCGCCGCATCGTGCTCGACAACACCGACGAGTACGAGCTGCGCAAGTTCGTCGGACTGAACGAGCGTACCTGCCAGAACCAGCGGCCCATCGTGCGGCCCGGCCAGAAAGTCAAGCAGGGCCAGATCGTCGCCGACGGCGCTTCGACGCACCAAGGCGAACTCGCACTCGGCCGCAACGTCCTGGTCGCCTTCCTCACGTTTGACGGGTTCAATTTCGAAGATGCGATTCTCATCTCCGAGCGGCTGGTCAAGGCGGACGCTTTTACGAGCATCCACGTCGAATCGCACGACATCGAAATCCGCGAGACCAAGCTCGGCCGCGAGGAATTCACCCGCGACATTCCCAACGTGTCCGAGAAGGCCCTGCGCTATCTTGACGAACGCGGCGTCGTGGCCCTCGGCACGCGCGTCGGCCCCGGCGACATCCTGGTCGGCAAGGTCTCGCCCAAGAGCAAGACGGAGCTCAGCCCCGAAGAGAAGCTGCTGCACGCGATCTTCGGCCGCGCGGGCGAGGACGTGAAGAACGACTCGCTCGAGCTGCCCGCCGGGCAGGAGGGCATCGTCATTGGCACGCGGCACTTCAGCCGCCGCACGCACTTGAGTGACGAGCAGAAGCGCGACGTTGAGCGGCAGATGACGGTCTTCCAGCAGGAGAGCGATGACAAGCGCATCCACCTGTTCAAACAGATGATCGAGGAAATCGAGGGGCTGACAGACCAGGCGCTGATCGACCCGAACACGCGCCAGAAGGTCGCCAAGAGCGAAAACCCCGAGGTCATCAAGGAACAGATCGAGAGCTTCTCGATCAAGTGGATCAAGCCGGCCGCGGTCCGCGAGGAAGCGGACAAGATCTACAACCGCTACTGGCCGCGCATTGTGGACATTGCGACCGAGTGCGAACGCCGGCTCGGGCACATGAAGCGCGGCGACGAGCTGCCGTCCGGCGTACTCGAGATGGTCAAGGTCTACGTCGCGACCAAGCGGACTCTGTCCGTGGGCGACAAAATGGCCGGGCGCCACGGCAACAAGGGCGTCATCGCCAAGATCATGCCCGAGGAGGACATGCCGTTCCTCGAGGACGGTACACCGGTCGACATCGTGCTGAATCCGCTGGGCGTGCCCAGCCGCATGAACGTCGGACAGATTCTGGAAACGCACCTGGGCTGGGCCGCCGTGGTTCTGGGCTACCAGGTGATCACGCCCGTGTTTGACGGGGCCACGGAAGCCCAGATTCGCAGCAGTCTCACGGAGGCCAACGAGTATGTGCGCCAGCGCCGCGAGGACGTCGCCGTCACGCAGAATGCGGGCCGCACCGGCGAGTTGCTCGCCGAGATGCCGCTGACCGGCAAGGTGCCGCTCCATGACGGCCGCACCGGCGAGCTGTTCGACCAGCCCGTCACCGTGGGCTTCATCTACATGCTCAAGCTGCACCACCTGGTGGATGACAAGATTCACGCCCGCTCGACCGGCCCGTACAGCCTGATCACGCAGCAGCCGCTGGGCGGCAAGGCCCGCACCGGCGGCCAGCGCTTCGGCGAGATGGAAGTGTGGGGCCTCGAGGCCTACGGCGCCGCGTACGTCCTGCAGGAACTGCTGACCGTCAAGAGCGACGACGTGGAGGGCCGCACCAAGATCTACGAAAGCATGGTCAAGGGCACGCACACGCTCGATGCCGGCACCCCGGTGTCGTTCGACGTGCTGTGCAACGAAATCCGTGGCCTCGGGCTGAATATCCAGCTCGAGAAGCGGAGAGTGATCTAAGCAAGGGCTCAGACTAGTGTACTGCCTCGTTAGAAACAGCACATGAGCTGGGTGGAGTGGGCGTCTCGCCCGCGCCCCGGGCGGCCAAGATGGCCACCCCACCCATGCGCTGATAATTGTGAGGCAGTACACTAGCGGCCCGAGGAGCATGGCGATGGCGGACGTGGTGTACGGCACCGGCCGAGACGTCACCCCCGACGAGTTGACGGAGTTCTACCGCCGCCTCCAGCACGACATCGCCGCGCAGCCGAAACAGATCAAGAAAATGATGCGCAACAGCGCGGCGTTCGTGACGGCCCGCGCCGACGGCAAGCTGATCGGCATTGCCCGCGGCGTGTGCGACGGACTCCGCGGGTTTCTGACCGAGTGCAAGCTCGACCCGGCCTACCAGGGGCCCGCCGCGGTCACCCGGACCGAAGGCCGGATCGAGCATGACACCAACGGCATCGCCGCCGCCCTGGCCCAGCGCGTCCTGACGGCGATGTATGACGAAGGTGTGCAACGCGTGGACCTCGTGGCTTATGGCACCGAGGTCGATTTCTGTGAAGAGCTGGGCTTCCACCGCGGACCCGGCCTGGTCGGCATGACGATGAAGTCCGAAGACTGGGTCGCCGGCCGCACCCGGTTGTCCGCAGCGGCCACGCCGCCGGCGGCGGCCCAAGCGTAGTGTAACCGAGACCTTCCGGCCGCCGCCGGAAGCTGTGACGCTTATGAGAGGTACGACCGCCCATGGCCGAAACTGTCTACGATCGGATCAATGACTTTGCGGCGGTGCGGATTTCGCTGGCTTCCCCCAACGACATCCGGGCCTGGTCCTTCGGCGAAGTCAAGAAGCCGGAGACCATCAACTACCGCACGTATCGCGCCGAGAAAGACGGGCTCTTCTGCGAGCGCATCTTCGGTCCCGAGCGCGACTGGGAGTGCTTCTGCGGCAAATACAAGGGCACCAAGCACAAGGGCATGATCTGCGACCGCTGCGGCGTGAAAGTGACGCACAGCCGCGTTCGCCGCAAGCGTATGGGGCACATCAACCTCGCCGCCCCGGTCGTGCACATCTGGTTCTTCAAGGCCATGCCCAGCCGGCTCGGCACGCTGCTCGACATGAAAACGTCGGACCTGGAGAAGGTGATTTACTTCCAGGACTACGTGGTCGTCGACCCCGGCGCCTCGAAGCTCGACCGCAAGCAACTGCTCACCGAGGAGGAGTATCGCCGCGCGGTGGAAGAATACGGCGACACCGGCTTCCGCGCGCTGATGGGCGCCGAGTCGGTCCGTGAGCTGCTCGCGCAGCTTAACTTGCCGCAGCTTTCGACCGATTTGCTCGACGGCCTGCGCAAGACCAACAGCAAGCAGAAGATCAAGGACCTCTCGCAACGGCTGAAGCTGGTCGAGGCCATCCGGCACAGCACCAATGAAGCGCAGTGGATGGTGCTGGAAGTCATCCCCGTCATTCCGCCGGACCTGCGCCCGCTCGTGCTGCTCGACAGCGGCAACTTCGCCAGCAGCGACCTGAACGACCTCTACCGTCGCATCATCAACCGCAACAACCGGCTCAAGAAACTGATCGACCTGAACGCCCCGGAAGTCATCATCCGCAACGAGAAGCGGATGTTGCAGCAGGCGGTGGATGCGCTGTTCGACAACGGGCGCTGCCGCCGTCCGGTGCTCGGGTCCAGCAACCGGCCGCTGAAGTCGCTGACCGACATGATCAAGGGCAAGCAGGGCCGCTTCCGCGAGAACCTGCTCGGCAAGCGGGTCGATTACTCCGCCCGCAGCGTGGTGGTCGTCGGCCCCGAGCTGCTCCTGCACCAGTGCGGCCTGCCCAAGAAGATCGCGCTCGAGCTCTACCAGCCCTTCATCATCCGCAAACTCCGCGAACGCGGCCTGGCCGACACGATCAAGAGCGCCAAGAAGATGCTCGAACGGCGGGAACAGGCGATCTGGGACATCCTCGAAGAAGTGATCTACCAGCACCCCGTGCTGCTCAACCGCGCCCCGACGCTGCACCGCATGGGTATCCAGGCGTTCGAGCCCGTGCTCGTCGAGGGCAACGCGATCAAAATTCACCCCCTGGTGTGCAAGGGCTTCAACGCCGATTTCGACGGCGACCAGATGGCCGTGCACCTCCCGCTCTCCATCGAGGCCCAGGCGGAATCGCACGTACTGATGATGAGCACGAACAACATCTTCAGCCCCGCGAACGGTTCGCCGATCATGTCCGCCTCGCAGGACATGGTCATGGGCATTTACTACCTGACCGTCGGGCACGCGGCCGAGAAGGGCGAGCGCGCGAAGGGCAAGGAACGGGCCTTCACCAGCCCCCAGGAGGCGATGCTCGCCCATACCATGGGCCAGATCGGGATGCACACACCCGTCCGCGTACGCATCACCCGCCCGCAGATCGTCGAGGGCAAGGAGAAGCTGCCCGAGCCGACGCCGGCTAACGGCCGCATCGTCACGACCGTCGGCCGCTGCATTTTCAACGACACGCTGCCCGCGGAGATGCCGTTCTACAACTACCCGCTTGGCAAGGGCATCTCGCGCGTCGTCGCTGACTGCCATGCGCAGCTCGGCCGCGGCGAGACCATCGACTTGCTCGACCGCATCAAATCGCTGGGCTTCCGGTGCAGCACGCTGGCCGGCCTGTCGTTTGCGCTGACCGACTTGCGCATCCCCGCCGCCAAGCAGCGGATCCTTGACCAGTCGCAGAAGAAGGTCGACCGCGTCGAAAAATACCACCTGGACGGCGCCATCACCCCGATGGAGCGCCACAACCAACTCATCGACATCTGGGTGCACGCCCGCGAACTGATCACCGATGAGATGATGAAGACGCTCAAGAGCGACTGGCGCGACAAGGCCGGCGCCGAAGCCAAGGTGGGCGACCCGCACGCCAAGCCGTACCTGA
>JAGVEP010000394.1 GCA_020058145.1 Phycisphaerae bacterium
CGGACGACCAGCCGACGAGCCGGCCGGCGCCACCCGCCAGCGGTCCCGCCGTGGCGAAGAAAACGCCGCGCGTGATCGACCTGGGTGCGGATAAGTGCAAGGCCTGCAAGGAGCTGGCCCCGATCCTGGAGCAGTTGCGCAAGGAATACGAGGGCCGCGTCACGGTCGATTTCATCGACGTGTGGAAGAACCCCAAGGCCGGCGAGCCCTACAAGATCCGCGTGATTCCGACCCAGATCTTCTTTGACAAAGACGGCCAGGAAGTCTGGCGGCACGAGGGCTTCTTGCCCAAGGCCGACTTCATCGCTAAGTTCGCGGAACTCGGAGTGAAGTGATGGCCACGGTCCCCACGTCCACGGCATCGCCGGTGCCGCCCAGCGCAGTGCGCCCCCGCTGGGGGCGGTTGCTCGGGCACCTGCTGAAGGGCCTCGTCCTGCTGGCGATCGCGGCGGCCCTGGTGTACTGGCTGCGTTTTGCACCGGTCGCGGTCGTCGCGCATGTCGTGCAGCGCGGCGAGGTCGTCGCGGAGGTGCTGGGGACGGGCACGTTGGAGGCCCGCGTTAGTGCGACCATCAGTCCGCGGATTGCCGGCCTAATCACGGAGGTGCTGGTCGATCAGGGCGACCGAGTCGAAGCCGGAAACGTGCTGTTCCGCCTCTATGACGCCGATCTCGTCGGTCAGGTTGGGGTATCGGAAAGCAGCCTGGTTGCCGCGCAGGCGGCCGTGGAGCGGCAGACGGCCGACCGCGGTCGGGCGCAGGCCGTGTTGGACTGGGCGCGGACCGACTTTCAGCGCACGGCGGACCTGAGCAAGCAGGGTACGGCGTCCAGCACGGAAATGGACAAAGCCACTGAGACACTGCGCGTCGCCGAGGCCGACCTGAGTCGCGCTGCGGCGGCCCTGAACGAGGCCCGCATGCAGGTGGTCGTCGCCGAGAAGACCTTGGATTTCCAGAAGGTCAAGCTCACGGACGCCGTCGTCACGGCACCGTTCGAAGGCTTGATCGCCCGCCGCGACCGCGATCGCGGCGACGTGGTGGTGCCCGGCAGCTCGGTGCTGCTACTGGTGTCCACCGCGGAGATGTGGATCAGCGCCTGGGTCGATGAAACCGAGATGAGCAAGCTTCAGCCCGGTCAAACGGCGCGCGTCGTGTTCCGCTCTGAACCCGACCGGTCGCATGCCGGCGAAGTTGCCCGGTTGGGACGCGAATCCGACCGCGAGACCCGCGAGTTCCTCGTGGATGTTCGCGTGGGCGAGTTGCGGCGGAACTGGGCCGTCGGACAGCGCGCCGAGGTGTACATCGAAACCGGCCGCAAGGCCGAGGTCGTGCTCCTGCCGGCCCGGTTCGTGGTGTGGCGGGACGGGACGGCGGGCGTCTACGTTGCCCAGAACGCGCGGGCGGTATGGCGATCTGTACAGCTCGGGCTGCGCGGCCGCGAAATGGTCGAGGTTGTCGCGGGTCTCTCGGCCGGCGAGCGTGTGATTGCCCCCACTGCCCTGCAGGCCGGCGGGCTCAAGCCCGGCCAACGGATTGCAGCCGGAAGCAACGCGGGCCGTGACACCCCGCGAGGCCGGCCATGAACCTGGCGCGCAAGGATGTCTGGCACAACCGCGGTCGGTTCGCGCTGACGACGCTGGGACTCGGCACGCTGCTGATGATCGTCATGAGCATGGGCGGCCTCTTACGCGGCATGACCGAAGACGCGACCGTCCTTCTGGACACCATCGGTGCGGACCTCTGGATCGTGCAGCGCGGCACGCATGGGCCGTTCGCCGAAGTCTCGCGCGTACCGCGCAATCTGCTCGACCGTGTGGCCGGCGTCCCCGGTGTCGAATTCGCCCGCGAGTTCGTCTACCACACGATCCAGCGAAAACGTGAAGGCGGGCCGCTGCGCGCAGCAGTCTTGGGCCTCAGTTGGCCTGCGGACCGGGGCGCGTGGCTGCCGCTGATCGCCGGGCGCGCGTTGGCCCAGAACCACTTCGAGTTGATCGCCGACGAGAAACTCAGGCTGCGGCTCGGCGAGCAGTTGCCGCTCGGCCAGGACACGTACACCGTCGTCGGCATCACGACCGGGATGACCGACAACGCCGGTAACGGCATGGCGTTTCTCACCGTGCGGGATGCCGTGGCAATCCAGTTCGACGTGCCCGGGGAAGCGGTCCGCCTCGAACGCGAAGCCCGGCGGGCACGCGCTGCGCAGGACAATCTCGGGAAGACGCAGCCGTTGCTGCTCGAACGTGCAGCGGGGCCCGGCTCGAGGCTCCCTGCGCTGCCGCCGAGTCAGATCAGCGCGGTGATGGCTCGGATGGCTCCCGGCGCGGATCCCGCGGCGGTCATGCCGACGATCGCCGGCTGGGCCGACGTTTCCGCGTACACCCGAGAGGACCAGCGCCAACTACTGCTGCGGAGTGTCATCGAACGGGCGAGCCGCCAACTCGGGCTTTTCCGGCTTCTACTGACCATCGTCTCCGGGATCATCATGGCCCTGATTCTGTACACGCTGACCCTGGACAAGCTGCACGACATCGCGCTGCTGAAGCTCATCGGTGCGCCGAACCGCGTGATCCTGGGGATGATTCTGCAACAGGCGCTGATCCTCGGCGCGCTGGGCTACGGGATCGCGTACCTGCTCGGCCAGCAGCTTTTTCCGTTTTTCCCCCGACGCATCGTACTGGCCGGCGAAGACCTGTTGATGCTGGCCGTGGTCGTCGTGGGCATTTCCGTGTGCGCGAGCGTGCTGGGTATTTGGAAGGCGCTGCGCGTGCAGCCCAACGTCGCGCTGCTCGGATAGACGCGCCATGACTGCCACACTGGCCATCGAAACCCAAGCGCTCACCAAGGTGTACGGCAGCGGCCACACCGAGGTCGTCGCGATGCGCGACGCCACGCTGACCGTCGCGCCTGGCCAGTGCGTCGCACTGATCGGCCCGAGCGGGGCCGGCAAGTCCACGTTCCTCACCGCAGTTGGACTCATCAATCCGCCGACCGCCGGCCGCATTCTGATTACCGGGCAGCTTGTGATGGACGGCCCGGTCCCGCGGACGAACCCGCGCACCTTCCGGCGCAGGCACATTGGCTATGTGTCGCAGAAGGCCAACCTGATCCGCTTCCTGACCGCCCGTGAGAACGTCCAGATCGCGCTGGAGCTGAACGGCGAGTCTGCCCGGGTTGCCCGCCGGCGCGCGCTGGAGCTGCTGGAGTATCTGGGGGTCGGTGAGCGCGCGGACGGCTACCCGCCCGAGCTGTCGGGCGGCGAGCAACAACGGGTCGCGATCGCGCGCGCTTTGGCGAACCGGCCCCGTGTCGTCCTCGCGGACGAGCCGACCGCGGCCTTGGATGGACGCCGTGGGCGACAGGTCATGGAGTTGCTCCGCAAGGTCGCGCATGAGCAGCGTGCCGGGGTCATTGTTGTGACCCACGATCAACGGGCCCTCGACGTGTTCGACCTGATCTA
>JAGVEP010000424.1 GCA_020058145.1 Phycisphaerae bacterium
CGATTCGCTGATGCGAATGCCTCCCCCAGTGCGGCGGGTCGGGCAGGCCAAGGAATCGGACGCCACGGATGGCGTGCCGCCCGCGTCGCAGCCGGTGCGCAACCGCAAGTCAGGTGCGGGGCGCAGGCCCGGTCCCGGTCAACCATGGAGGTGCATGACCATGTCGCAGTCGCAGAGTTGTGTGGAATGCGTCCGCGAGGAGCAGATCATTCGGATCGCGCGCGTTTTGCCGCTTTTCGGGTCGGCCGAGCTTTCGGGCCTGGCCGACTTCCTCGAGCAGCGCGCTGCATCGCGGCTTCGGCCCCCTGTACGAACGCGCGAATCTCGTCCGCCGAGGCGTCCGCGTATTCGATTTCCCAGTCGCGCAGCCGCTGTACCGCCCGCGCCCGCAACTCGGGCTGCTCGACCATCATAAGCAGCCCCGCGGAGCACAGCCGCGTGACCCAGTGCCCGCTGAGCTTCGCCTGGTCATACAGGAGCTTCATCGCGTCGTCGACCTGAAAATTGATCTGCGGCCTGCGCGTCGGCATCGGCGGTCCTTTCAAGGAATACCTTGAATCCTAGAATAGGCCCATTGTGCCCGCCCCGCGCCACAAATGCAAGCCGCCCGGCGGCCGCCCCGCGCGAAAACAAAAGTGCCCCGGCCCTTCGAGACGAAGGACCGGGGCCGGCTCCCGTGCTACCCGGATTATTCGCGGATGTATGCGTCCCACGCGTCGTTGGAGTTGTCGTACACTTCCTGGCGGTACGCATTGACGCTCTGGATATCACCCGTGGGGTCGTACAAGGTGGACGCGGGGAAGTAGTAGCCGGTGTCCCAGCCGCCCAGCCCGCCGAGCGTGCTCGCCAAGTTGCTCAGGCCGGCCAGACCGGCGAGGTCGCACCCGGTCAGCAGCGTCAGGCTCGCCAGCAGCGCACCCGCCATAACCGCGTTCCGCATCGTTTTCGCCAGAGTCGTCATCGCCAGTCTCCTTTTGTTGTGCCGTCAGGTGGTTTCTTTCTCGCTCCGTCCATTCCTAGCCGGCCGGCGCAGGGGTTCTGACGAAAAAGCGCATAGCCTCGTTTCATCCGATAAAAGGCGCAGAACGATGATCCCCCCATAAACGTGAGCGGACGCAAACTCGCGCGGCGGGCTCGGCGGCCCCGCCTACCGGACGCTGAGCCTACTCCGACCCCTTTTTGTCCGCCGGTCTTGTCGCCGGCGTCGCGCTCAACTTGCCCTTGGCCTGAATACGGTTGGTCTTCAAATCCACCACCTCGAACCAGGCCGAAAACGGCTTCTCGCTCAGCAGCTCCGCGAGCATCTGAGCGGACAGCAGCGCCTTGATCCGGAATTTCGCCGTGCGGCTCGTGAAATCCCCGTCCACGGAGCGGACGCGTTCGATCCCGCTGACGGCCTTCTTGATCTCGACGTAGGTTTTGAAATCGACGCCCTCAATCTCCAACTCCAGGTCGCCGCCCGCGGTGATCGCCGTGGACCATTGCTCCATCACCGCCTCGAACAGCTTGATGGCCAGCGCCGGCTCGCGGCGTGTCTCGGCCCGCGGAAACGTGCCCGCGACGAGCGCCGCCCGGGCCGCCTGCGGGCTGAAATCCGTCCGCGAACGCACCCCCCGGCGGGTTACGGGGATCGACTCGCTCGCCAGCAGCCGGCCGGTGTCGGTGTAGTAGACCTTCGCCTGCACGTCGCAGTTGTAAAACGCGGCGGGCGTGCCGTAGAGGTCCTCGATGCCGGCCCGATCGGCGTTCGCAGCGCCGCGCACCAAGATGTGCGCCCCCGCCTCCCGCGCCAGCCGGGCGAGCTTCTCGGCGTTCTGCTCGCTCTCCGCGTGCGCGGACTCGCGCCGCTGCAGGTCCGCGACCGCCTCGCGCGCCACGACATCGAAGCCGACCTTCGCGAACATCTCCTCAATGCGGGCCTCCACCACCGAGTGCTCCTGGCGGTCACCGTCGATCTTCTCGTCGATCCAGACCATGATCTTCGGCCGCCCGATCTGGTCGAGCACGTTCTGGACTTCGCCCCACGTTTGGGCCACCGCGTCCGGACGGACCGTGGCCTCAATCGTCACCTCCCAGAAGCCGTTGGCCACTTCCTTTTCGCTCAGCACGCGGAAATCGCGAATGACGCCAGCCGCCCGGCTGTAAATCGTGTCGCGCGCCAGCGCGTAGTTCTCGACCTGCGAGAAGCTGGCGAGCTGCACGCCCGCCCCTAGCTCCAGCGCCTTGCGCAGCGCCTGTTTGAGCGCGTCGTCGCGGTTGTAGCCCTCCGCGGTCGCGCTCACCGTCTTCGCTTCCGGCGCCGGCGCGGGTTGCTCCGGCGGCGGCGCTGGCTCCTGCGCCAGTACGCACGCACCGCAGGCCAGCCAGACGGTCAACGCAATTGCTTTCATGACGAAGTCCTTTCGGTTCATTTCGTTCGCATCGCGTGCCGGACGCCACCACCGGGACGGAGTCCGGCCGCTGCGGCCGCGCGGGGGCGCGGGCCTACATTCTTTGTGGCACCGGCTAATAGCCGGTGTCCTACGGCCGACCAGGAGGTCGGCCGCTACCTCGGCCGGTACGGAGCCCGGCCGCTACTTGTCGGCCGGCACTGGGTTCGTCGCCGGCGGCTCGA
>JAGVEP010000464.1 GCA_020058145.1 Phycisphaerae bacterium
GAGGGTGCGGCGGCGGCCGGTGGCGCCGGTTTCGCGGCAGACGCGGGTGAGGTGTTCTGCGGTGAGAACCGCGGTCCAATCGTCCTTGATCTGGGCGAGCACGCGGCGGATACTGACCATCCCTGGCCTCCTGTGCGGGTGATGTTGTCAACACCATCATCTTCACGGGAGGCCAGTGCTTGCGCAAGCGCTGTAAGTCCTTGCATATCAATGACTTATAGACTATCTAAATGCCATTCGTGACTGTCCCTATTGTCTGGCAACAATGGCACGATCCGCGCGACCCGGACAATCCAAACTCAAGGCCGTCCAACAGCTCGTGCTGTGCATCTACAGCAGCGGCGCGAACAGGCGTGCCGCCCCTTCGCCGATCTGGCGCAGCACTCCGCGTTGCCGCAGGTCGCGGCCCTGGACCCGGCGCGCGTAGCGGCAGAATTCGTCGATCGAACGCCCCAACCCGGCGGCAACCGCCGGGTCGTAAATCAGGGCCGTTACTTCGAAATTCAGCCGAAAACTGCGCACATCCATGTTGGCCGAGCCCACCATGCACCAGCGGTCATCGACCGTAACGATCTTGGAGTGCAAAACGCCCGCGTCGTACTCATGGACCTCCACGCCGACGGCGAGCAGTTCGCGATAGAAGCTGCGCGCCGCCCAGAGCGACAGCCGCGAATCGCTCCGCGTCGGCAGCAGCAAGCTCACCCGCACGCCGCGATAGCAGGCGTGGGCCAGGGCCATCCGCACGGCCACATCGGGCGCAAAGTACGGCGTGGCAATGCGGATCGAGGTCTGGGCCGACGAGACGGCGGCAAAAACGATTTGTGCGAGCGTGCTCTCCGCCTGGTCCGGACCGGTCGGCAGCACTTGGACGACGGAGTTGCCGAGCCGTTGCGGCTCCGGAAAGCAGGCTGCGCTGTCCAGCCGCTCGCGCGTGGCCTGATACCAGTCTTCGGCGAACGTCTGTTGAATAAAGAGTGCCGCCGGCCCCTGAACCCGGACGTGCGTGTCATACCACGGGCTGAGCCGTCGCAGCCGGCCGCGGTACTCGTCGCCGATGTTCTGGCTGCCCAGAAAGGCGGTCTGGCCGTCGATGACCGCGATTTTGCGGTGATTTCGCAGGTGGAGACTGTAGCGTTTACGCAGCGTGAAAACCCACAGCGGCAGGAAAAACGCGACGTGGACGCCGGCGTCGAGCAGCGGCCTCAGAAAAGCCCGCCGAATCCGCCGACAGCCGACCGCATCCAGTAGCAGGCGACATGCCACGCCCGCCCGAGCCCGCTCTATCACCAGGTCGCGAAAATGGCGGCCCGTCTCGTCCGGCTGCCAGATGTAGTACTCCAGATGAATGTGTTGCCGCGCGGCCCGCAGGCTCTCTTCGAGTGCGGCGTACGTGGCGTTAGCTTCCTCGAGGATCAGGACCTCATTGCCGGGCGCGGCGGGCATGTGCGCCAGCCGCTCAGCGAGCCGCGCGATGCCAAGCTGGTCCGGCGGCAGGTGCAGCTCGAGCCGTTCGTCGTGGGTGTGCGACCGCTGCTCAGCGTGGTGCTTGTAGCGGGCCAACAGGTCGGCGACGCGCCGTCGCCGACGGCCGACCTTGCGGCGGAGGCGTTCGGAGCCCAGCAGCCAATAGGCGAGAATTCCGAAGATCGGGAGGGTCGCAATGGCAAAGAGCCAAGCGACCATGGCGGGCGGTTCTTTACGGCGACGAAGCACCGAGCCCGCCGACAAAAGTGTCAACAGGCAGTGAGCGCACAGCGCCGGCACCCAGAGCCCAGTCATGCGGGCAGTTTGCGTGCGGGTCCGCCGACTGTCAACGCTGTTGCGAACGAGACGTCTGGACCGCCATGGGAAGCGCAGGCGCCAGCCGCACCCATCCTGTTCCCTGCGCCCGTACGTGCCTTCGTGTTGTCCGAAGATCGCCAACCAGGGGGGGACGACGCGGCCGTTACCGCCGGCCCGGAACGCACGCTAATCCATCTTCAGTCCCGACGAGTCGCGCGGCTTACGTCTGGCACTGCAACTCGAGTTCGTAGTTATTGCGGTTGTCACTGCACGGCAGACCAAAGAAGAACTGCCTCAACTCCTGCTCGCCCGTGCCGTCACCACCGCCGTTACCGTAGATCACGACGCCGGTGTATGTGGTCCCGGCCGTCAGGCCCGTCCACGTCTGCGTCGCCGCCGTCGTGGTGCCATTGCACGGCCGATCCCAACCATGCGTGGTGCCCCAATGGGAGCAGGGCGCCGCGATATTGGTGCTCATACAGAACATCGTCTTGCCGCGGATCACCAGCTTTGTCCGGCTGACCGGCTGGGTGCAGCGGCACCAGTCGAGGTCCACGTGGGCGGCGCTATCCCCATGGCCCCTTACTCCCATCAGCCGGAGATCTGCTCCTCCGGCCGACCTGCGGTTCGTTTCCGAAATGTGCGGCGCCCCGCAGCCGTGCGTCCTTCCAAGAGCCTATTCCACAACTTGATGTGGCACCGGCATCTTGCCGGTGAAACCGCAGGCTGGAGACCTGTGCCACCGGTTGTGGGATGGGCTCTACGTGCCCGGCGCAGCCTGCGCGTGTGGGTAGACCCAACAGCCTGCCCGGGGCGCCGGCGGAGTACAGCCGGTGATCTGCGGCAACGTGATCGGCACGCCGTCCTGGCACAGCGCGCCGAGCACGGCCATCGCCGCGGCCTCGCGGATTTGCACGGGCACACCAAATTCGTCACTGAGCGCAACGGGCGCCGCGGCTCGTTCGGCCAGAGCCTGCAACAGGACGTGATTCCGGGCACCGCCACCCGCGACGATCACCCGTCCCGGCGCACCGACCTTCTCGGCGACCGTGGTGGCGATGGCGTCACACGCCGTACGAGCCAGGTCTTCGCCCCGCGCGCGGTTCATCCACGCCGCGAGCCAACCCACTTGCTCATCGCCTGTGCCGAGCGAGCGCCCAGCGGCCGATTGGGCGTGTAGCGTCGCGAGCAGCGCCGCGCGCGCCTCCGCGTGAACTCGACCCGCACGCGCGTGCTGTCCATCCAGATCAAACGGCTCGCCGAAGAGCCGGCGGGCCAGGGCATCCAGCAGTTGATTGCACACACAGATGTCGCCGCCGCGAATCTGGCTCAGCGTCGCCGGGTCCGGCCCCTCCCCGCCGCGCGGCAACCACGTGTAGTTGCAAAAACCGCCCAAATTCAGCACTACCCGCGTTTCCTGCGTCGCCCGGAAGAAGAGGTAATCGGCCAGCGGGGTGATCGGTGCCCCCTGTCCGCCGGCGGCCAGATCGGCGGCCCGCAAGTCAAAGACAATCGGCACACCGAGCACGCGGGCGAGATTGGCCGCCGAAATCAGTTGCCAACTCACGGGCGGCGCGTGAAAAACCGTCTGGCCATGCACCGCGACCAGTTCCACACGCTGTCCGGCACACAATTCGTGCAACAGCTCCAGGTGCAGCCGCTCGAATTTGTGCCCCAGCGCCGCGATTTGACCGGCCGACATCGGTTGCTGCTCGGCCAGCGCCCGCAACGAGTCGCCGAGCGGTCCGAGCGGGCGGCTCCGCATTCCCCGCAGCCGGGCCGTCAGGCCGAGGCCATGGCCCGAGATCTCGACGAGTGCGGCATCGAGGCCGTCGACGCTCGTGCCCGCCATGCAGCCGACGACGAGTCGCGAGGCCACAAGTCACTCCTGGCGATTGGGATAGAGTACGCCCGCCGCGGATGGCTTGCCGCTACGCGCGCATTCGGCGGCGGGTTTGCAGCAACCCCGCCGCCGTCAGCGACAGCAGCAAGGCGCTCGTGGCTGGACAGAGGCCGGCGCCGACCGTCGTGCGGCCGGCTTGATCCGTGTTGGTCGAATCCTGCGACGCGCCGGATTGATCGGTGGCCGCGCCAGAAGTGCCGTCTGCGGCGGCGTTCAGATCACCCAAGGCTCCCTGGGCCCGCCCGAGGACGTCGAGGAAGTAATTCACGTCCGCATTGCCGCCACTCGAGCCCGCGCCGCTGAGCAGGGCCAGCAAGCCGCGCAGGAAGGCGGCGCCTATCGGTGGCGGCGGGAGCTCGCTCTGTTTCTCGTCGCAGGCGTCGCCGCTGCCGTTGTTGTCGCTGTCCGCCTGATCCGGGTTCGCGACCGTGGGACAGTTATCGATGCAGTCCAACAGGCCATCGCCGTCGGTGTCGGTATCCGGTTTGCCGCACCCACAAACACCTGGTGCGGTCTTCAGGGGATCATTCGGGCAGCCGTCGAGGCAGTCGGGCAGGCTGTCGCCATCGGAATCCACGTCGGAATTGCCGCAGCCACACGGGCCGGGGGCGGTCTTGGCCGCGTCGTCGGGGCAGCCATCGATGCAATCCGGCACCCCGTCGCCGTCGCGGTCCGTGTCGGGCGTGCCGCAGCCGCAGACGCCCGGCGCAGTCTTGTGTGGATCAAGCGGGCAGCCATCGATGCAATCCGGCACACCATCGGCGTCGGAATCGGTGTCCGGCGTGCCACAGCCGCAGATTCCCGGCCCGCTCTTATGGGGGTCGTGCGGGCAGCCGTCGCACGCGTCAATCACACCGTCGCCGTCGGAGTCCGGTTGGCACTCGTCCGGCACGCCGTTGTGGTCGCAGTCGGCGCTCGCGCCGCGCGCGAGGTCGCACTCGTCCGGGACAGCGTTATGGTTGCAGTCCTGGCTCGTACCATTGGCGATGTCGAGGTCGTCGGGCAGGCCATTAGCGTTGCAGTCGGAGTCGCACTCGTCGGGGACACCGTTTTCGTTGACATCCGAGCTGGTGCCGGCAGCGAGATTGCACTCGTCGGGCACGCCGTCATCATTGCAGTCGCTGCACGCGGGGTCGCCGCGACAGGCGGTAATTTCGTCGGCGTCCGGGAGGCCGTTGTTGTTGCAGTCCGTCGTGAGTAGGGCGTATTTCACGGCCCCCGCCTCGCCCGCGCGGTAGAGCACGGCGGGTCGCCCCGAAGGCAGGACCCCGACCGCGACGTGTTCCGCCTGCGCGCCGGGCTGTACGGAGCCGGTGAACCACGCGCTGCCGTCAAACCAGGAGAATTCCAGGCCGACATCGACTTGCCAATGACTGATGGCTGGCCGGCCGAGCGGCAGCGTGGTCAGACTGGTGGCGCCGCCCGACCCCGACTCCGGATCGACAACGGTGATTTGCCAGGTATTGCCGTCGTATTGCGCGTACCGCAGTGTGTCGCCAGGGCCCTGGTAGCTGATCGCGGGTTGATTGAAAACGAGCGCCAGGCTGGTTTGCCGGCCGGCGCCCGTCACAGGGTCCACCACCGTCGTTTGCCAAGTCCCGCCGTCGAGCCAGGCGTACTTGAGCACGCGATTAGTCTCGTCGGAATAGCTGATAGCCGGCGCACCGGACGGAAGCAGTGTCAAGCTGTTATATGCGCCAACATCTCCAGCGCTATCGACCGTCGTGGTATGCCAATATCCGCCGTCGAACCAGGCGTATTTCAGATCGCCGTTGCGCTCGTCGTAGTAGCTGATGGCCGGCGTGCCGGTCAGGAGGATCGCCAGGCTGTTGAAGCGGCCCCTGCCGGATAACGCGTCCACGATCGTGACATACCACACGTTGTTCATCCACCCCGCGAACGCGAGCCGTTCCTCGTCGTCGAAGAAGCTGATCGCGGGTATTCCCGCGAGGTCGACTTGGAGACTGGCCTGCCCAGACCCCGCGGGCGCGACCGGTACGGATAACCAACCAAAATCGAAATGCGTCCCGAGCCACAGCGAGCCAGCACGCGTGTAGCTTGCGACCGGGCTACCGGTCGGGAGAATCGCGAGGCTGACGGCATCGTGCCCGGCGTCGCCGAGGCCGTCGACCAGCGCGACATCCCACCCTTGCGCACGCGCAGCCACCACGGACATAAGCAGCACAACGCTCGCCCCGAAGCTCGCCATTCGGTTCTTCAGATGCATGTGGCACCCAGTGCTTGTCGGCGCGGGGCGGTGTGCGAAAGTCGACCGTCGCCTAAGCGCAGCGTTCAGTCTAGTCCGTCCGGCACGGATCCCGCAACATTATACGCGCGGCCGACTGTCCCTGGCCAAGCCGGTGCGCAGAGTTAACCCGTTACCGGTCCGAGAGTTGAATCGCTGGGCGGCGCGACGGAATCCGCAGACCAAGGGCGGCGGGATGCGTCCAGGATGTAAGCCCCGCATTTGCCGCTGTTTATCTCCGTAACCTCTTGCGGAAGCGGCGACTTCCGGCGACATTATGGCGGTCGCCGACGGGGCGCTTGCATTTTAGCGCGCCGTCCTAACGACCGATATTCGTGCTGAGCGCGCGGTCAGGACCGGTTCCGCAAACCGGCCCCGTTGTCGGCGGTGAAGCGATGATCGAAAAGACCTGCAATCTGTGGATCGAAACCGCGGAATACCGCTGCATCCTGACCAGTGCGGCGGTTGCTGAAGGCGAAGCCGTGTGCGACACCCGCTCGGCGGGCGAGGCTGCGAAGCGCTTCGCCGGCTTGGCAGGCGACCTCGGTCGGCTGCTGGCATCGCGGGGCAACCATGTACACTTGATTCGCCCTGGCTTGTGCTCCTTCCCCATCCGCCAGTACCAATGGTCGGGCCCGACGCTCGCGATCATCGAACGCAGCGCCCGTGAATTAGCGGCCCTGGTCGGTACGGCGAAGACGCTGCTCCCGCGCCCGTCGCCCGAAGAGGGCGAGCCGACCTGGGAGACGGTTTCCAAAGCGCTGGCGTTTCTGCCGGACAACTTCATCGTGGTGCCGGGCGCGTAGGGGGCGGATGCGGAGTTGAGAGTAGCGAATAGCGAGTGTGCCACACCTCGCGGGCGGGGGAGTTTTGCTGATCGCCACGGGGCCGTGACACTTTAGGTGGCCCGTGTTCGACATGGCGCCAGTTATGAGGTCGCCTTCGTTGGCCGAACGGGGTTGGTTCGGCGTGGCCCGACGTGTAGAATGGGGCTGTCGTGGAAAACCGGGGCTGCGACCCGTGGGGGCCGCGCGGTATTCCCGCCAGGCACCAACGGGTGGCACGGGCGTCCCGCCCGTCGCCGGAACGGGCTAGATACCCGTACCACAATAGCGCCTGGCCAGGTCGATCTCGTCGTCGTCGGCCGTCCGGGTCGCGCGGAGGAGCAAGGGCCATGTCAGTTAAGGTGCGGATAGCGAATTGTGCGGTTGCGCTCGGGCTGCTGCTTGTCGGGAGCACGAATGGGCAGGATGCGGGGGCGATTGTGGGGTGGGGCCAGCAAGTCGTCGTGCCTCAGTCGGAGCTGACCGACCTTGTCGCCATCGCGGGGGGCGGGTACCACAGCCTGGGCCTGAAGGCCCACTACGGCGACCTGAACTGCGACGGCGTCGTCAACTTCGACGACATCAACCCGTTTGTGTCCACCCTCGGCTCCGACCCGCTGGCCTGGAACCTCGCCCATCCCGGCTGCCACTGGCTCAACGCCGACTGCAACGCCGATGGCGTCGTGAATTTCGACGACATCAACGCGTTTGTGGCCCTGCTCAGCGGCGGTTGAGCCGCCGCCCTGCGCGGCAGCTCATCGGAACACGAAGCGCAAGCGAGTGAGGCCAGGCGGACACACTCGCTGGCGCCGGGGACGCGCTCGCTGGCGCGCCGGACTCACTCGCTGGCGCTTCGTGTTCAGAATTCACTCGCCGGCGCTTCGTGTTCAGAATTCACTCGCTGGCGCTTCGTGTTCAGAATTCACTCGCTGGCGCTTCGTGTTCAGAATTCACTCGCTGGCGCTTCGTGTTCA
>JAGVEP010000349.1 GCA_020058145.1 Phycisphaerae bacterium
ACTCCATCGTCGCGAATGCCGACCAACTCGTCGCCGTGGTCAGCGTGGCCCAGCCGCGCTTGCGGCCGCACCTCGCGGATCGTTACATCGTCGCCGCGCTCACGGGCCAGATCACGCCGGTGTTGTGCTTCAACAAAATCGACTTGCTCGCCGATGAGCTGTACGCCGCGGACGATGACGAATCGCAAGCCGGACTCCCCGTGCGGGCCGTAATCGACGAGTTTCGGCAGCTCGGCTACCGCTGCCTGTGTACGTCGGCCGTCACGGGCGCGGGGCTCGACGAACTGCGCGCGGTCCTCAAGGACCACCTCACGGTGCTGTCCGGCCAGAGCGGCGTCGGCAAAAGCACGCTGCTTAACATGCTCCAGCCCGGTTGGAACCTCGCAGTTCAGGCGGTCAGCGCCGACAACGAGAAGGGCCGCCATACGACGACGCTGGCCGAGCTCATGGCGCTCGACTTCGGCGGGTTCGTAGTCGACACACCCGGCATCCGCGCCTTCGACCTGTGGGCCGTCGCGCCCGGCGAGCTCGAAGCGTGCTTCATCGAGATGATCCCCTATGTGCCGCAGTGCCGGTTCCGCGACTGCATGCACCGCGACGAGGACGGCTGTGCCGTGCGGGCCGCGGTCGAGGCCGGCGCGATCAGCGCGCGGCGGTACTACAGCTATCTGAAGATGTTCGAAGAAGTGTAGGGGGCCGTGACACTTTCGGCTGGGAACGTAGCGCCCGGCCCCCGTGCCGGACGTAGTAGGCCGGTTGCCCCACGACTCGGCGTGTGGCGTTCCACGGCCGACACGGGGGTCGGCCGCTACATTTCCCACGGCCGCGCGCGGGTGTCGCAGGTTCCGGGGCAACCTTTATAATCACTCCGTTTGCGGAACCACGAGAGCCACACGTGAAGCACGATTGGAACATGGCCCGCCGCGCGGAGACCTGCACGGCCTGTCAGCGCGTCTTCGACGTGGGCGAGACCTTTCAGGCATTCCTGTACGAAACGCCGGAGGGCTATGCGCGCCGGGATTACTGCAGGGCGTGCTCCCCGGCTGCGGCGCAGGAAGCGATCGGGTCCTGGAGGACCCGCCGCCCCGACCTGTCCGCGAAGAAAGCCGTGCCGTTTGACCGCGAGGCCATCTACGCGTTCTTCGAGCGGCTGGAGGCCACGGACGACCCGCAACGCCGGCAGTTCCGCTTCGTCCTCGCGCTCTTGCTGTGGCGCAAGAAGGTCCTGCGGCTGGATCAGACCGTCGCGGAACCGGCCGGCGAAGTGTGGGAATTCGCCGCCGCGCGCAGCGGGACGACTTTTCGCGTGCCACGCTCCGAATTGGACGAAGAGCAACTGGAGGGTCTGAGTGCCCAACTTGAACAGCTACTGGCCACCGGACCGGCGGAACTGGAGATCATCTCGCCCACGGAAATGCAGGAGGGTGGCGGTGATTAGCACAGTGCGGCCCGCGGTCGCGGCTTTCCCCTTCGTGCCTCCGTGCCTCCGTGCCTCCGTGCCTCCGTGCCTGTTTACCATCCTCCTCGTCGCGCTCACCGGCTGCCCACCGCCCGCCGGGCAGGCACCAACCTCACGCCGCGAGGCCCTCGAACGCGTCAATACGAACCTGGAGACCATCCGCCAGCCGCTGCAATGCTCCGCCTACGTCTCGTTTCGTTTCCGCGACGACGCTGCCAAAGAGCGCGTTTTCCTGGGCCATGAGGCCCGGCTGATCTTCCAGCCGCCGCAGTCGCTGCTGTTTGACGCGCTCTCGCTCGCGGGCACGGTCGCCCGTTTTGGCTCGGACAGCGACCATTACTGGGTATGGATCGACGTGCCCGACCTCCGCAAACTCTGGTGGGGCAGGTGGCAGCGCGTCCGCCTGGGTTCGGACCAAAAGCTGCCCATCCCGCCGAACGAGCTGTTCGATGCGTTGTTGCTGCGCCCCTTGCCCGAGAGCCTGGAGGGCGGACAACTGCCGCTGTTGCGCGTCGTGGGCACCGATCATCGTTTGATTTTCGTCCGACTCGGCACGGGTGGACAACCGCTCGGCGTGCGTGAAATCCGCCTCGAACCCAGGCCGCCGTACATGCCGGTGGAGATCATCGACCGCTCGCCGGAGGGACATGTGGACATGCACGCCGAACTGTCGAGTTACCAGCGGATCGGCTCCGACGGCCCGTACACGCCGCGACGCTACGTGGTCAAGTGGCCAAGTAGCGACGGCGATCTGCGAGCCGAAATGCGCCTCGACATCATCACGGCCAAGTTCCGCCCCCCGTTGCCGGCGGAGCAATTCGAGCTGCCGACCGCATGGCAGGGACAGGTCGAAGAGATCGACGCACCTCCAAAAGCGGATTCTGAATGATGGCGTCGCGCAACACTTCCCAAGCCGCGTCGCTCCTGCTCTTGCTGCTCGCCGCGCAGACAACCCGCGCCCAATCCGCGCCGCAGCCCGCCGAACGCTCCGACGTCGATCTGATCGCGACTGAGCAGGACTTGTGGATGCTGCAAACGTGGCCGCAGCGGTCCGTGGTCTACCACCGCGGAGTAAATGAGCCGTTTCGGCCCGCCGAGCCACTGGGCGCCCGCATCGTCAGTCTCACGGCGACCGGCGGCACTCTGTACACCTTCGCAGAAGGCGGCGAATTCTGGTCGCTGACCGGCAATGACTGGACGCGCGAGCTGGATCTGCCGAGCCGCGCACTGCCCATCGAACTGGTCGGCGGCCAGGCCGGCGTTTACGCTCTGGTGCATGCGCCGACCGCGAGCAGCCTGCCGCAACTGGTCGACGGTGCCCGCAGCTCAACTTCCCAGCCCTTTGATCCGGGCACGTCCGGCCTCGCCGTCGTACGCTACGACAGCCAGGGTTGGGCGGCCCTCGCGCCGTGCCCACCCACGTTCACGACCGACGGGCCGCTGCCGGCTCACATCGGGCTGCTTCGTGAGGTCGTGCAGCTCTTCTGGAGCACAAGCGACGGACGGCACATCGCCAGCGTGCGCTACGACGCCCAGGACGGACCCTGGCATCCCGCCGGAATTACGCCGGAAATCGCCGGCGTGCGCCAATTCTGGCTCACCACCGTCAGTCGCGTGCCCACCTTGGTCGTCGCCGTCGTCGGCACCGCTGGTGGCGAGGAACTACGTGCGTTTCGCGCGCTGGGCAGCGACGAGGCAACGATCGATTGGCGACCCGCGGCGCTGCAACTGTCCGCACTGCCCGCGGGCGTGCAAACGGACCAGTATCACGCGGCCGTCGGATTCAACCAGCACGTCGCCCTGCTGATGAGCGGCCAATCCGACGCGCCCTGCCTGCGTTTCGGCCGGGTGGACGCCCCGGCCGCCGAGCCCAGCGTCCCCGTGGCCGATATTCTCGGTTTGCGCGACCGCCTGATACAGCCGCAACAGTGGCTGCAAGGCGCCACGCTGGCGGTGCTGGGCACAATCCTCCTGGCGCTCTTCTTGTTCCGGCGCGGCGCGCTGGTGGCGACGGTCGCGCTGCCGGCGGACTGTGCCCTCGCGCTCACCGTGCAGCGCCTGCTCGCGTGGGCCATCGACCTCACCCCGTTTGCCCTCGGCGTCGCCGCCCTCCTGCACGTGGACTGGTGGGCCGCGTTGCAACAGTTGTCAAGCTGGGCCGCGGGCAGCGAGATGTCCGCCGGCCGGTTGCCGGGTGCGGCGGCACTGTCGTGGTGGGCGCTGAGCTGCGGCGTGCACAGCGTGTACGGGATCGTGATGGAAACCTTGACGCAGCGCACGCTCGGCAAGATGTTGCTGGGGACGCGCGTGGTGTCCGAAGGCGGTCAGCCCGCGCGGCTCGGACAAATCGTCGTGCGCAACCTGCTGCGTTTTCTCGAACTGCTCCCGCCGCTGTGGCTGCTTGGGTTTCTGGTCGTCTTGTCGCGCAATCGGCAACGGCTGGGCGATATTTTCGCCCGCACCATCGTCGTGCGCCGCGCGCGGCCAGCGCCCCGCGACCGGGAAAACTAGCCGCCGGGGATGCTGTACTTGGCCATTTTGTCCCGCAACGTCGTGCGCGGGATGCCCAGACGCTGGGCGGCACGGGCCTGGTTGTGGTCGCACTGCCGCAGGGCCAGGAGGATCATACGCCGCTCGATATCGGTGACCGTTTCGGTCAGGCCGATCCGCCCGCTTTCGCCCATCTCGACCGTCGTCGGGTCAGCACCACCCGCGGCGTCTGTACCAAGCGGCAGGAGGTACTCGGCGCGCAGCTCACGCGGGCCAGCGCCGCTTTCATTCCCGTCACCAACCCCGCCCACGCACGACGCCAACGCCCGTGCGAGCACGTGTTCCAGTTCATTCACGTTGCCCGGCCACCGGTGGCGGAGCAGCTCGTCGGCCGCGTGTGCCGTGAGTTCGACCGGCCGAGCGCCGTGCCGGGCCAGCACGTGCCGGGCCAGCACCGGAATATCGTCGGGCCGCTCGCGCAGCGGAGGAATCGTCAGGCTGACCGCACTCAGCCGGTAGTAAAGGTCTTCCGAAAACCGCCCGTCTTTGACAGAAGCGAGCAGATCGCAATCGGTTGTGCCCAGCACGCGAATGTCCGCGTGGATCGGCTGAGCGCCGCCGACGCGCTCGTATTCCTGACGCTCCAGGAGCCGGAGCAGGCGGGGCTGGAGGTCAGCCGGCAAGGCCGCAACTTCCTCGATCAATAGCGTCCCGCCTTCGGCCTGGTCCACACGCCCCGGCTTGGGACGGGCCGCGGCCCCCGCCGCACCTTTTTCATGGCCAAATAGCTCACCGGCGAGGGATTGGGGGTCCGCTGCGGTGCAATGGAAGCGGACGAATGGCTGCGCGGCCCGTGTGCTGCTCGCATGAATGGCCTCGGCGAGCCGTTCTTTGCCAGTGCCCTTCTCGCCGCACAGCAGGATCGGTCGGTCGGTCGCAGCCATGGCGCGGGCCTGCTGAAATAGCCGCTTCATCACGGGGCTGCGGGCGACCAACTGGCCGAACGTCTCGACGCCGTCCTCGGCCGAGGGCGCGCGGCCGGCAAAGAGGCGTGCCAGCTTCTCCAATAGCTCCGGCGTAGTGAACGGCTTGGTGATGTAATCGTAGGCCCCGCGTTTCATGGCGAGCACGGCAGTATCGATGGTCGCGTACGCGGTCATGAGGATGACCTCGACCTCGGGCCGGGCCTGCTTGACGTAGGTGAGCAGGTCCAGGCCGCTGGTGCCGGGCATCCGCACGTCGGTCACCACCACGTCGAACGGCCGGGTCTCGAAGAGCCGTTTGGCGGCTTGCGCGTCCGCGGCCTCGCAGACCTCATAGCCGTGCTCGCCGAGTTCGATCTGGAGCGTGATGCGTTTGAGCGGCTCGTCGTCAACGACCAGAATCCGCTGTGCCATTTCATCCTCCAACCGGAACACTGCGGAAGGTGCATTGCAGCGGCAAGTGGGCACGAAATCAACGGGTCGCGCTGGGAAAGACGCGGCGGCCGACAGAATTGGATGTAGTCCAAAACTGTGGCGGAAAACTCGCCGTCCGAGCCTCAGGCGCGAGCCTGGGGTCCGCGCAGCGCGCTCCGCGGAAACCCCCACGCTGGCGCGTGGGGCTCGGACGGGAGGCCTGCCGCGCGAT
>JAGVEP010000152.1 GCA_020058145.1 Phycisphaerae bacterium
CGTCGGGCGCAACCGGCGGGCAGAGCCCGCCCTACACGGCTGACGGCGGGCGAGACGCCCACCCCGCCCAGCTTATGCACAATCTTCAATGAAACACGACACTAGCGGGGCGCCGCCGTCACGCGCCCTGTTGTTCTATTCCCCCGCGTCGATCAGCTCATCGATGTCCGCCGGCAGGCGACCGCCGGCGGTGAGCTCCAGGAAGCCCTCGAGCTTGCGGGCCCGCACCGGGTGCTGGAGCTTGCGGATGGCCTTGGCCTCAACTTGCCGCACGCGCTCGCGCGTCACCTTGAAAATCTTGCCCACCTCTTCAAGCGTGTAGGTGTACCCGTCGCCGATGCCGTAGCGGAGCTTGATGATCTCGCGTTCGCGGTACGTCAGCGTCTTCAGCACCGCCTCGATGCGGTCCTTCAGCATGTCGCTGCTCGCCGTGATGGCCGGCGCTTCGACCTTCTCGTCCTCGATGAAGTCGCCAAAGTACGAATCCTCGCTCTCGCCCACGGGGCGGTCGAGGGAAATGGGGTGCCGGCTGATTTTCATCACCCGCCGGGCTTCGGACACCGGCATATTCGCCTCGCGCGCAATCTCTTCGATCGTCGGCTCCCGGCGCAGTTCCTGCAGCAGCCGCTTGCTGATGTTCCGCAGCTTGCTCATCGTCTCGATCATGTGGACCGGGATGCGAATCGTACGCGCGTGGTCGGCAATCGCGCGCGTGATCGCCTGGCGAATCCACCAGGTCGCATAGGTGCTGAACTTGTACCCCCGGCGATACTCGTACTTGTCCACCGCGCGCATCAAGCCGGTGTTGCCTTCCTGGATGATGTCCAGGAAGCTCAAACCGCGGTTGCGGTACTTCTTGGCGATCGAAACGACGAGCCGCAGGTTTCCGCCCGCCAGTTTCCGCTTCGCGTCCTCGTACTCCGCATAGACTTTCTGGCCCTCGGTGACGCGATAGCGCAGATCGTCCGGGCTCTCCATCGCCAGGTCCATCAGACCCAGGTATTCCTCCTTCATCGCCTCAACTTCGTCCGCCGGCAGCGACTTCCCGCGCAGCCGCAGTTCTTCCTGAATCTGCTCCATCTTCGTACACATCGCCCCGACCTTGCGCATCATCGGCGTGATGCGGCTGGTTCGCAGCGACAGCTCCTCGAGCAGGGTCACGGCGCGGCGCCGCCGCTGATCGATCCGGTCCTGCGCCGCCTTGCGTACCGTCGCCGGCGAGCGGCTATCCCGCACCAGGTTCCAGTCCGCCCGGTTCAGCTCCAGCAGCTTCTGTACGGTCGCCAGGTTGGCCGGCAGCCGTTTCAGAATTGTGTTCTTGGCCATGCTCTCGGTGGTGGAGATTTTCATCGTGCGATCAAACGGCATCCGCCCGTCGGCAACCGCCTGCATGGTCTCGACGGCCTGCAGCATGCAGAAGTCGTTTTCCAGGACCCGCCGGCGAAACGCCATCCGCGTAAGCTCGATCTTCTTCGCCAGGGCGATTTCCTGGTCGCGCAGCAGCAGCGGAATCTCCCCCATCTGCGTCAGGTACATCCGCACGGGGTCATCGACGCGCCGCACCGCCGTGTCGGTCAGGTCCACCTCGGTGACTTCGTCGAGGGCCTCGCCCGTTTCGAGGGTCACGCCACGCTTGCGATCTGCGTCGCGCTTCTTGTCCGCCTCGAACTGATCAATCATCTCAATCCCGGATTGCTCGATGCGGTTCAGTACGCTTTCGAGCTTCTCCGGCGAAATCGCCTCGTCGGGCAACGTCTCGTTGAGTTCCTCCCACGTGAGATACTTGCGCTGTCGACCGCGCTCAATGAGCTGGTTGACAATCTGTTCGATCGGGTCGATGTCGGGTTGTACCACCGCCATGCTCAATCTCCGGTTATCCGGCCGGTGTCGCCTGGGTGCTCCAGCCGGCGACTCCACTCCGCTCACGTCCTGATTCGACGCGCGGATGAAATCTCAGGTTCTCTCACAACTTCACCGCACTGCGTCGGCGGTCAGCCGAAAGCGCCGCATGGTGCTTGCGCGCCATCTCGCGCAGCGAACGAAACGTGGCATCCGCGTCCTGACCGCGGGCCTGCTCGGCATGTACGCTGGTCCGCAGGTCACCCATCTGCAGAACGTCCAACTCGGACGTCAGACGGTCGCGGGCGGCCGTGAACGCTTCCGCGCCCACCTCCAGGTCCGATATGCGGGCCAGCGCCCGCTCGATCAATTCACAAAGCGCGCTATCCTCACAGCGCGCCATGACCTCCTCAAGGGAGTATTCACCTACGTCATGATGAGCTTCAACCAAAACCGCATACAGTCGCCGCCAAGTCTCAGAATGCTCCATGCCGGCGGCCACGGCATCGTTTACCGACGGCCAGAACCGACTGTCGCGCAATAATAGTCCCAGAACGCTTTCGGCCGCCGTCATGAGCCCCGCGGGCAGCGCTCGAACGCTCGCTTCGTACTCCGAGGCTGCGTCCGCGGAACCCGCTTTGCTCTGCGGCCTCCGGATGGCACGCCGAGCTCGCGCGAATAGCGCGAAAACCTCGTCCGGCGGCACTCCCAGAAGCTCGCTTAGCCGTCCGACCACCAGGTTTTGGTCGAGCGGGTTCATACCACCCACGGACGACACCCCTGCCACAAACTCTACATACTCCTCAAGGGCCGCCCGGCGGCTCTGGCCACCGCGGTCACCAAGCAACCTAACTGTCTGTAACCACTTGAATTGTAGCGCGTCGACGGCGTCATGCAAGCGAGCTTCAAAGCCCGCCGCCCCCGCCGCGACCACGCAGTCCGCCGGGTCCTTGTCCTCCAGCGCCACCACCCGGACGGCGAACTGCGACCGGAGGGCCAACTCGACGGCCCGATCCGCAGCCCGCACGCCGGCGGCATCGCTGTCAAAACAAAGAAAAATCCGCTCGGTCAGCGGGCGGAGCAGCTTCACGTGGGCGTCCGTCAGCGCCGTCCCCAGGGTGGCGACCACGTGCTCGAAGCCGTGCTGCACCAGCAACACAGCGTCCATGTACCCCTCGACGATGATCGCCGCCTTCTGCTTCTCGATTGCCCGGCGGGCCAGGTCAAACCCGTAGAGGACGCGCGACTTGCTGAATAGCCCGGTCTCTGGCGAGTTTAGATACTTGGCCGGATCGTCGCCGAGTGCGCGGCCGCCGAACGCGACTGTTCGGCCCGACGCATCGTTGATCGGGAAAATCAGGCGATTGCGGAACCGATCATAACTTCTTCCGCTTTCGTTTGTTGCAACCAGTCCGGCCTGTTCGAGCAACTCCAGCCGCAACCCAGTCTTCCGGGCAGCGCCGAGCAGGTCGTCCCAGGCGTCGGCGGCAAACCCCAGGCTGAACCGCTCGATGGTCTCGTCGCTGAGCCCACGCCGCTGGGCGTAATCGCGTGCCGCTTTGCCCCCCGGCGTGGCGCTCAGGTTTCGCTGGAAGTGCTGTCGCGCCCACGTGGTTGTCGCCCACAGTTCCGTGCGAAGCTGCTCGGACCGCTGGTCGCTCGGCGTGCTCGGGCGGAGCTCGATGCCCGCACGTTCGGCGAGCTTGGCCAGTGCCTCGCGGAATTCGACGCGCTCGGTTTTTTCCACAAAGCGAATCACATCTCCGCCAGCGCCGCACGACCAGCATTTATAAAGTCGCTTGCTGGGGCTGACGGACAGGGACGGCTTGTGGTCGGGATGGAATGGACAGAGGCCGAGGTAGTCCTTGCCCTTGCGGGTCAGGCGGACGCGCTCGCCAATGACCGCGACGATGTCAACGGCGTCTAAGACTCTGTCTTTTAAGGAGTTATCCATTCGAACGCATTAGCCAGCGGGGCCCGTGATCGCCACCCAAGTTATGACCGCAAGGCGAACCGCCCGCTGTGTGGGCAGAGTTCACGCGAATCTGACAAGTATAACCCAGATTCGCACGTCCGTCAATTTTTTGCGGTCTTGGTGACGGCTACCGACAGGTTTTTAACCGGCCGTCCACAAAGGAATTAGGGTGGTTACGGTCTGGAAACTGCCGGTATCGGAAGCGCTCCCTGGCGGCCCTTCAAGACGCGAGCTTCCTCCACTCGGCATCGAGGGCAGCGAGCGCCGCCTGACATCCAGACCGCAGACAGATATCCGCCAACGGCGACAGCTCGGTCGGATTTGGATTGATTTCCACGACGCGCGCGCCGAACGACTTCGCGGTGTCGGCCAGAGACGCCGCCGGCTGCACGACCCCGCTAGTTCCGATAACCATAAAGACGTTACACCGCTGCGCCGCGACAAAAGCGCTTTCAATCGACCCCGGTGGCAGCGCCTCGCCAAACCACACTACGCCCGGCCGCATCCGTTTCCGGCAAACCGGGCACGCGGGATCTTCGCCGAGGTCCTCCAGCGTCTGGACGTTGTAATCGCAATAGGTACACCGGGCCACGTCCAGCCGGCCGTGCAACTCGATGACATTCTGCGAGCCGGCGCGGTGGTGCAGCCCATCGATGTTCTGCGTCACGAGCGTGAAATCCGGAACTCGCGTCTCCCATTCGGCCAGCACGCGGTGCCCAGCGTGCGGCTCAATCTGCGCGAGCCGCTGCCGACGATAGCGATACCACGCCCAGACCTTGGCCGTATTGCGACGAAAGGCCTCCGGCGTGGCCATTTCGTTTACATCGACTTTCGACCAGAGGCCGTCGTCGCCGCGGAAGGTGTCGAGACCGGATTCGACCGACATGCCGGCGCCGGTGGAGACGCAGACCGAGCGGGCGGCGATGAGCAGGCGGGCGACGTCCGCGATTAGTTGGTTGTCCATGATTCGGTAGGGTGGGCACCGCCCACCATTAGTTTGCCCAGGAATCGATAGCGTTTGGTGGGCAGTGCCCACCCTACGCGCCGTGCGTCACACGCGGTTCTCGCGCTGGTACTCGTTCTCCTCGCGCTGCCGCTCGCGGGTGATGTGTTCGAGTGTCTGACGCTCCACGTAGCTCAGGCTGTGGATGCCGTGGGCGGCAACTTTCTTGAGAATTCGATCCAACTCAGCGTTTTGCTGGTCGCGCTCAGTCATCTTCGTTTCCCAGCCGCCGGGATTCGGGTTCGGGGACTCAACGGGCGCGACCGGGGCCGTAGCACGCCGGCGCGAACCGAACAGCCGTGACCAGAACCTGCCGCCGCGCGGCCCGGTGTCGTAGCGCGCATACGTCGGATCCTCAACAACCCACCCGGCCCGCGCCGCCTGGAGACGCTGCCAGCAGGTCATGCCGCCAAAAAGTGCAATGAAGATGAGCATGCTCGCGCCGTGTGAACTCAGGCCGTAGAGGCCGAAAAGTACGCAACCCAGCAACCCGACCTGGCACGCGATCATGGTGGCACGTTGCAAGCCGACGAAAGGCCAGATCAGCGCTTGGAAGAGCTGTCCGCCATCGAGCGGAAAGACGGGCAGTAAGTTGAAGGCGAGAATAAACAGGTTCACGTCATAGAAGATGAGCACGTACATCAGCCAGGCGGGTGGCGGCGTAGTGCCGTGATATTCAAAGTGCCCGGAAAGCGGGTTGAGCGGCAGGCCCATTTGCCAGCCGGTCACGACCTCGGCCACCAGCGCGCTGAGCACGCAGAAGATCACATTCACCAGCGGCCCGCAGGCCACGGTGACAAATTGCGGCCAGGGCCGCATCGGCGCGTGGGCGTAGGCCAGGCCGCCGAGCGGCCACATGAGAATGTCGTGCGCGTCGCCGCCGACCGAGCGAGCCCCGAAGCAGTGCCCAAGCTCGTGTACGAAGACGATACCGAAGAGCATCGCCAGGCGATAAACCTCGCCCTGCCACGTCCCGCCGCCTTGAACCGCCTCATAGACGCGGAAGCCGATGTAGACCAGGAACAGGACATGCACTCGGATGTTGATGTCGAACAGCCGACCGATGCGTAGCGACCCGCCGAGGAAGTTCATGCGCCGCCCCCAGCCCCACGCACAAAGCGCTCATAGTAGAGCAGCGCCACGATTGTCTTCCCATCGCAGATGCGGCCGTCGTGGATCGCAAGCAGCGCCGCCCCCAGCGTCATCGGCGCCAGCCGAATCTGCTCCGTCCCCTCGTGTGCCGGTTGCCCGGGCGTCAGCTCCGTCGCCAAAAAGGCGTGCAAGCGCTCCGACACGATTCCCGGCGACGAATAGAAGGAAACCAGGGGCACGATTCGTCCCGCCCGATAGCCCGTTTCTTCGGCCAACTCGCGCGCCGCACAGGTCAGCGGGTCTTCCCCCGGATCGAGCGTCCCCGCCGGCAGCTCGAGCAGCTCGCCGCCGGTCGCAACGCGGTAGTTGTAGATCATCGCCAGCCGCCCGTCCGGCATAATCGGCAGAATCACCGCCGCTCCGGGATGCACAACGATGTCGTGTACGAGGGGCCTGCCGTTCACATCAAACGCGCGGCGTTCGACGCGGAATTTCTTGGCTTCCAGCAACGTCTCGACGTTCAACATGCGGGCATCCACGGCGACGGCTCACCAAACGTCGGACTCGGAGGTCCGAC
>JAGVEP010000417.1 GCA_020058145.1 Phycisphaerae bacterium
TGCCGCGATTGCTTCCGCTCGAAACGCCGCCCGAGCGGCCCGCCAAGAGGTGCCGGCGGCGGCGGCGGCCGGCGGTTCGGCGAGTAAGACGCGCAGCGGCCTTTGCAGAGAAAATGTCAGCGAATCCCCGCCGGGGCGTCAAGGGCGCTCGGTGCGGGGTGTTCGGCGGGACCGGTCTCTTTACGGTCCCGCATTCGTCTCCGGCTGCTGGCGACCGTGATGCAGGAGAGCGGCGATGGCCTCGAACATCGACGAAGAATTCGGGCAACGTCTCCAGGCAGAACACAAGGCTCTGCTGCAGCTCAGCCAGATGCTCAACACGCACATCGCGGCCCTCCCCGGGGGCGAGACCGCCCAGTGGTTGGCCGGGCTGCGCGTGGCCTACGACCGCCTGTACGCCCACGTCGAGCGCTGCATCACGATGAAGGAAAAAGACGGCTATTTGGCGACGATCCTGCGGGACCATCCCGCGCTTGCGCGGCAGGTCGAGGCGATTCGCGGCGAGCATTCGCAACTGCTCCGCATGGGTGAGAACCTGCGCAAGGAACTGACGGCGATTCAACCCGCCGACCGCGTGCTCATCGACGACATTTGCGCCCGCGTCCAGCGCTTCATGGCCGTGGTGACGCAGCACGAACAGCGCGAAAACATGATCGTGCTGTTCGCGTTTAATCAGGATTTGGGGAGTTACTGATGGGCACCGGCAGGCCGCATTTAGCGTAGGGTGGGCACTGCCCACCGCCAGAGCTACAGGGCGTGCTTCTGGCGGTACTTCTGCACGGCCTTTTCGCGGGCAGCGCACGCGTCGATGGCGCGTCGCGCGTATTCGAGCATGTCGCGGAGATGCGTCTCGTCCTCACGCTGCGACATAAACGTCCCGCGCCTCCCGCAAGACTCGCTCGCGGAAATGCCGGCTGAGGAAACCAGGCGTGTTCAAGTCCACCTTGTGGCCGACAAGCTCGGTCAACTCGTCCTGCATCGCGAAGAACGACAGGCCCGGTTCACACTCGGGCTCGAACTCGACCAGTACATCGACATCGCTGTCCGGCTGAAAGTCGTCGCGCAGGATGGAACCGAACAGAGCCAGGCGGCGCACGCAGTGCCGGCGACAGAAGTCGGCGATGCGCTGGGGGTCAATCTGCGGACGGGTTGACGGCATCGGCATCATTCTATGCTTGGTGTCCGTGCGAATCTCTCCGGCCCGAGCAGATTTCCGTGGGCGGGTGAGTCTGCACCTGCTGGATCGGTTCGTTGCACCGCGGCGCGAATTGGGGCGCCGCCTCACGACCGACGCCCTCACGCCGACGCACGTCGCTTTCGAACGCGGGAACGGACGCGCGCCGCGATGTCGGCGGCCAGGAAGAGCTCGAGTTGCACGTCGCGCTCGCGCCACAGCGTCTCGATGGCGTCTCGCACCATCAGCACGAGTTCATCAAGCGTCCGGCCCTGAGTGGTGATGCCCGGACGCTCCAGCACGCGGCCCACGTACCAGTCGTCTTCCTTTTGTACGGCCACGTGATATAGCTTCATGACACGTCCGTCTTGAACTCGTCCCAATCCACGCCTGCGTCCTTGGGCAGCCTGCTCCTACGTGCCTCCGTGCCTCCGTGCCTCCGTGCCTTCCATCCTCACTCCATCCGCTCCACCACCGCCTTTCCGAACTCCGAGCACTTCAGCAGCTTCGCGCCGGTCATCAGGCGTTCGAAATCGTAGGTCACGGTCTTGGCCGCAATCGCGCCTTCCACGCCCTTGATGATGAGATCGGCCGCCTCGGTCCAGCCCAGGTAGCGCAGCATCATCTCGCCAGAGAGGATCAGCGAGCCGGGGTTCACCTTGTCCTGATTCGCGTACTTCGGGGCGGTGCCGTGCGTCGCTTCGAAAATCGCGTGTCCCGTGTCGTAGTTGATGTTCCCGCCCGGGGCGATGCCGATGCCGCCGACGCACGCAGCGAGCGCGTCGGAGATGTAGTCGCCATTGAGGTTCATCGTCGCGATCACGTCGTATTCGGCGGGCCGCGTCAGAATCTGCTGGAGAAAGGCGTCGGCGATGACATCCTTCACGATCACCGCGGTCGCCTGGTTGCCTGGTTGCCTGGTTGCCTGGTTGCCTGGTTGCCTGGTTGCCTCGTTGCCTGTCCGCTTGATGACCTGCCACGGGCCGCCCTCATAATCGACGGCCCCGAAGTGCTTCCGGGCGACCTCATAGCCCCAGTCGCGGAACGCCCCCTCGGTGAACTTCATGATGTTGCCCTTGTGCACCAGCGTCAGGCTCTTGCGGCCGTTTTCAAGCACAAAGCGCAGCGCGGCCTTCACCAGCCGCTCGGTTCCCTCCTGGCTCGCGGGCTTGATGCCGATGCCGGTCGTGCCCGGAAACCGGATCTTCTTGTTCAGCGCGGGGAAATTCTCGGCGAACAGCTTCTTGAACTTCTCGCAGTCCGGCGTGCCGTGCTGGAACTCAATCCCCGCGTAAATGTCCTCCGAGTTTTCGCGGAAGATCACCATGTCGGTCAGCTCGGGCTGCTTGACCGGGCTCGGCACGCCACGGAAGTACCGCACCGGCCGCAGGCAGACGTACAGGTCGAGCTGCTGGCGTAGGGCGACGTTGAGCGAACGGATGCCGCCGCCGACGGGCGTCGTCAGCGGACCTTTGATTCCGACCAGGAACTCGCGGAAGGCCTGGAGCGTCTCCTCCGGCAGCCAGTCGCTGAACCGCTTGAAGGCCTCCTCGCCCGCGAAGACCTCGAGCCACGCGATTTTCCGCCGTCCGCCGTAGGCCTTGCTCACGGCGGCGTCGAAGACGAGTTGGGACGCGCGCCAGATATCCGGCCCGGTGCCATCGCCGCGGATGAACGGCAGGATGGGGTGCTCGGGGACGTTCAGCTTGCCGTTTTGAATCGCGAGCTGGTCGCCGGGGGGCACCGTAATTGTCTTGTATGCCATGAAGGCCGTCTCCTGTCGTCTGGGGTCGCAAGTTCCCGAACCGTAATCGCGCCATCATATTCTCCGCCGGGGCCGTCCGGCAAATCCAAGCCGCGCGGCGGGTATCATCCATCATCCCAAGGGCACGGCCCGCGAGTGTTTGGCCGCAGAGAGGCAGGCACGCATGAATCTGTTTGAGTACCGCGGAGGAAGGCTGTGGTGCGAGCAGCAACAGGTCGCCGACCTCGCGGCGCGCTTTGACACGCCGCTCTACGTCTACTCTGCGGGTACGCTGCAAGCGCACTACGAGCGGTTTCGGGCCGCATTTGCTGCGCTGGACCCCTTGATTTGCTATTCGATCAAGTGCTGTTCCAACGTACACATTCTCCGGCGTTTGGCGGGCTGGGGCAGCGGGTTCGACGTGGTCAGCGGCGGCGAGCTGTGCCGCGCGCTCCAAGCCGGGGCCGGACCGGCCAAGTTTGTCTTCGCGGGTGTCGGCAAGACGGTGGCCGAGATGCAGGCCGCCCTGCGTGCGGGCGTCGGGTTGCTCAATGTCGAATCCGAGTCCGAGATGGCGGAACTCGTCGCGGTCGCCGGTGCCCTGGGGCTGACCGCGGATGTCGCCGTGCGCCTCAATCCCGACGTGGACGCCAAAACCCACCCGTACACAACCACCGGCACCCAGGAGAACAAGTTCGGCGTAGGCCCCGAGCAGGCCCGCGAGTTGTTTCATGCGTACCGGGCGACGCCTGCCGTGCGGCTCCGCGGTCTGCACCTGCACATCGGCTCGCCGGTGCATGACGTGCAGCCTTATGTGGCGGCGATCGAGCGGGCGCTCGACTTAATTGCGACCTTGCGGTGCGACGGCAGCGACGTGGATACGCTCGACATCGGCGGCGGCTTTGGTGCGCACTACCGTGGGGGCGAAGCGCCGCCCGCGGAGGCTTACGCTGCGGCGCTCGTGCCGCTCTTGCACGGCCGCGGCCTGCGCGTGATTCTGGAACCTGGGCGGTCGATCGCGGCCAACGCCGGCCTGCTCGTGACGCGCGTCCTGCACGTGAAGGACAGTGGCCGGCGGCGGTTCGCGATCGTGGATGCCTCGATGAACGAGCTGATTCGGCCGGCGCTCTACAGTGCGTACCACTTTGTGTGGCCGCTTGACGCCGGGGCGCGGATTCCGGCGGATTTTCGCGGCGACCAGCCCTTTGCCGGTCTGGAAACGTACGACGTAGTCGGGCCGATCTGCGAAAGCAGCGATTTTCTCGCCAAGGACCGGCCGCTACCCCCAGTGCGGCGTGGCGACCTGCTCGCGGTATTCACCTGCGGCGCGTACGCGATGTCGATGGCCAGTCAGTACAACTCGCGGCCCCGCGCGGCGGAGGTGCTGGTCGAAGGGGACGTCGTGCAACTGATCCGGCGGCGCGAGACCTACGTGGATCTGCTGCGGGCAGAAGAGGTCGGGTAGGGCAGGCTCAGGCGCAGGGTGCGGTCCAGCCGCACCTCTTGGGCTATATTCCACCAGCGGAGTCGCCCGCAACCCGTGGGGCGGGCTCTGCCCGCCGGGTGCGGATTGTCGCACGGCCGCGTGCGAAAGGGCGAGCGAGTACCAACTCTACGAGACTGGCGGCTCGGCAGGAGCCTCGCCCTCCCCCATCTCGCCCTCCCCCTCCAACTCGACCGCCTCAACCTGCGTCTCCGGAATCAGGTCCTCAGTCTCGTCCGGCTCGCCGGTGTCGTTGACGATCTTCGCAACGGCGGCGACGCGGTCGCCTTCGCCCAGGCGGATCAGCCGCACACCCTGTGTCGCCCGGCCGATCTCACGCAGGGCGTCGAGCCGCATCCGCATCAGGATGCCCGTGGCCGTAATGAGAATCAGCGCGTCGCTGTCCGTCACCGCGCGCAGCGCCACGACCGGCCCATTCCGCTCCGTGGTGCGGATGTTGATGACGCCCTTTCCCCCGCGGCGGGTCAGGCGGTACTCATCCACCGCCGTGCGTTTGCCGAACCCGTTTTCGCAGACCGTCAGCACGCTCTGGCCAGGCTGAATGACGACCATGTCCACGACCACGTCGCCTTTTTCGAGCGAAATCCCGCGCACGCCGCGGGCCGAGCGGCCCATCGCCCGCACGTTATCCTCTTTGAACCGGCACGCCATGCCGAGCCGCGTGCCGAGGACGATTTCGTCGCTGCCGCTGGTGAGCGACGCTTTGATCAGCGTGTCATCGGGATCGAGTAAAATTGCTTGAATCCCCGTCGTCCGCGGATTCGCGAACGCGGTCAGCGGCGTCTTTTTCACCACGCCCTTCTCGGTCAAGAAGAAGACATATTGCTCCTCGAACGCCTTCACCGCCAGCACCGCCATCGGCTGTTCGTTGGGCTGCATCGTAAGCATGTTGGCCAGCGCCCGCCCGCGGCTGGTCCGCGACATGCTCGGGATGTCGTACACCCGCAGCCAGTAGACGCGCCCCCGGTTGGTGAAGACGAGCAGATAATCGTGTGTCGAGCACACGCGCACGTGCTCGATGAAATCGCCGTCCTTGGCTTCGGTGCTGCGGATGCCCTTTCCGCCGCGGCCCTGGCTGCGGTACGTGTCCGCCGCGACCCGTTTGATGTAACCCTCGTGCGAAATCGTCGCGACCACGTCCTCGCGCTCGACAAGCTGCTCCATGTCCAGCGTGCCAACGGGGCCCGAAATCTGCGTCCGCCGCGGCTGGCCGTACTTCTCCTTCAGCTCCCGCAGATCCTCGGCGATGATGTCGCGCACCCGCCGTTCGTCGCTCAGAATCAACTCGTAGTCGGCGATTTGCTCGACCAAACCCGAGTACTCCTTCGCCAGCTCGGCGATTTCTAGCCCGGTCAGCCGGCGGAGCTGCATCCCGAGAATCGCCTCCGCCTGCGTTTTCGTGAGATGCTGGTCGGTCGCCGTGGTCCGCGCGACAAATCCCCCGGGCAGGAGCTGCCGCACCGTGGCCGCCTCGCTCAGCCGCAGCGGCCGGGTCATCAGCCGCGCGCGGGCCGCGTCCGTGTCCGGCGATTGCCGAATGATGCGAATGATCTCGTCAATGTCGGCGACCGCGAGAATCAGCCCCTCCAGCACGTGCGCCCGCTGTCGCGCCTTGCGGAGCAAGTACATCGTCCGCCGCCGGATGACGCTCGTACGATGCTGCACGAACTGCTCGATGAGTTGCTTCAGGTTCAGCGTCTTCGGTACGCGGTTCACGAGCACGATGTTGAGGGCGTGGATCGAACTCTGCAGCGGGGTGTACTGCCAGAGCTGGTTCATCACGACCTGGGCGTTCGCGTCCTTCTTCAGGATGATGACCAGGCGAACCAGTTTCTCGCGGCCCGACTCGTCGCGTAGATCGTCGATGCCCTTGATCGTCCCGTTCTCGACCGCTTCGAGGATGCGGTCCTTGATCGTCGGTAGCAGTACGCCGTAGGGGATTTCATCGACGACAATGTGTACGCGGCCGGACTTGGTATCCTCCAGGTGCATTTTGCCGCGGACGACGAGGGCCCCCCGGCCGGTCGCGCACACGTCGCGGAGACCGTCGGTGCCGCAAATCACCCCGCCGGTGGGAAAATCCGGCCCCGGCACGATTTTCAGCAGGCCGGGGGTGTCCAGGTCCGGGTGGTCCAGCACGGCGATCATCGCGTCGCAGATCTCGCCCAAATTGTGCGGCAGCAGGCGCGTCGCCATGCCGACCGCGATGCCCTCCGCGCCATTGACCAGCATGTTGGGGAACTTGCTCGGCAGAACCACCGGCTCCTGCCGCGTACCGTCGTAGTTGTCCTCGAAATCGACCGTCTCTTTTTCGAGATCCGTCAGCATTTGCTCGGCGGGCCCGGCGAGCCGCGCCTCGGTGTACCGCATCGCCGCCGGCGGATCGCCGTCGATGCTCCCGAAGTTGCCCTGGGGGTCGATGAGCAGGTGGCGCAGGCACCATTCCTGCCCGAGCCGCACCAGGGTGGGGTAAATCACGCCTTCGCCGTGGGGGTGGTAGTTACCGCTCGTATCGCCACAGATCTTCGCACATTTGCGGTGCTTGGCCCGTGGGGAGAGGTTGAGGTCGTGCATCGCGACGAGAATACGCCGTTGCGAGGGCTTGAGCCCGTCGCGGACGTCGGGCAGCGCGCGGGCCATGATGACGCTCATGGCGTACGTGAGATACGACTCCTGCATCTCCTGCGAGATGGGCGTCGGGATGTTCTGTGCGGTGGGGGCGTCGCTCATGCTGTCTCCGCGGGAACGAACACTCGAATGGGCGGGATTCTACGCGATTCGGGCGCTTCTCGCACGGGCCGCCCCGCGCGGCGAGGCTCCTGTCCGAGCCCCACGCGCCAGCGTGGGGTTTTCCGCGGAGCGCGCTGCGCGGACCGCAGGCTCGCGCCTGAGGCTCGGACGGCGAGCTTTCCGCCACA
>JAGVEP010000102.1 GCA_020058145.1 Phycisphaerae bacterium
CTCGATCTGCATCCGCACCGCTTGCAAGCGCTGCCGCAGCGCGGCGACGTGTTGCTGCTCGGCCTTGAGGTACTCGGCCTGGGCCTGCCGTTCGAGCCATGCGGGCAGGACCAGGCAGGGGGCCAGCAGGGCGGTCCCGAACAGCACCGTGAACCAGAAGAGCACGGTTTTCAAGGCGTTTGTGCCAGATACCGCCCCGCCGACGTTTCTGCCCACGCGGCGCGCCGGCGGCGGGAGTATTCTACCGAGCGCTGGGTGTTTCGACACGCCGCCTGCGCGGCCGGGTATCATCCAGCATCCGAGAGCTGGCCCGGGAGCGTGTTGGCCGGATGCAGAAGTGTGTCAATCGCAGCCGCCGGGGGTTTACCCTCGTGGAGTTACTGGTCGTCGTGGCCATCATCGCCCTGCTCGTGTCGTTGTTGCTGCCGGCGCTGGCGGGCGTGCGGGCGGCCGCCAAGCGGGCCACCTGTGGGAGCAACCTGCGGCAGCTCGGGGTGGCGATTTATGCGTACGCCGCCGAGGAGCGCGGCTTCATCCCCCGCGGCCCTGACCCACTCGCACCGTTCGATCTCAGCAGCAATCAGATGGCCACGAACCAGCTCTGGATCGGCGTTGGTACGCCGGAAATGCCGGCGACCCACCCGCGGCAGTACATGGGCCAGGGGCAGCTCCTGCGGCGCATCTGTCCCCAGCCGGCGGCTTTCTTCTGCCCGGCGGACGGGAACTTCAATCAAGACGAGGAGCTGCCGCGCATCGGCACCAGTGACGACGCCTACGGCTCGTATCTGTACCGTGAGCTGGACCAACTGCCGCCGGTCGCGGCCCGCGGACTGCTGGATCGGTTGGGGGCCAACATCGTCGGGGCGATCGCCGTCCCCGTCGCGGCGCTGGCTCTGGATACGAACAGCCTCGGACCCGGCCGGGCTTTCCACGTCAACCACGACGGAAAGCGCGTCAACGTCCTCTTCCGTGACGCGTCGGTCCGTGACTTTGCCAACCGCAACGATTGCCTAGCAATCCCCGCGGCGGCGTTTGCGAATTGGGCGCTAATCCCCGGTGCGATTGACCAACTCCTGACGAACGCGGACTTCGCCTATCAAAGCGGTTCACCGGAGCACGCGCCGCGACTCCCGTAGGGTGGGCATCGCCCACCATGTCCATTAGCGCCGCCAGAATGTCGCGCCGAACACCGCTTCCTCGCCCAGTTCCTCTTCGATCCGCAGCAAGCGGTTGTACTTGGCGATACGGTCACTCCGCGACGCGCTGCCGGTCTTGATCTGCCCGGCATTCGTAGCGACGGCGAGATCGGCGATCGTCGTATCCTCGGTTTCCCCGCTACGGTGGCTGATGACCGCGGCCAGCCCGTTGCGCAGCGCGAGGTTTACGGTGGCAAACGTCTCGGTGAGCGAGCCGATCTGGTTGATCTTCACCAGAATCGCGTTGGCGGACTTTTCGCGAATGCCGCGTTCAAGGTACTTCACGTTGGTCACGAACAGGTCGTCGCCGACGATCTGGATCTTGTCGCCGAGTTTGGCGGTGAGCTTCGCCCAGCCCGTCCAGTCGTGCTCGGCGAGGCCGTCCTCGAGGCTGCGAATGGGGTACTTGGCGCACCAGCGGGCCCACGTGTCGATCATCTCGTCGCTGGTCGCGTAGCGGTCCGGGTTGGACTTGAAGAAGCGGTACTGCTGCCGATCCTGGTCCCACATCTCGCTGGTAGCGGGGTCGAGGGCGATCCAGGCGTCCTGGCCGAGCTTGTAGCCGGCCTTCTCGACGGCGAGCGCGATGACCTCGAGCGCCTCGTCATTGCTCTTGAGGCTCGGCGCGAAGCCGCCCTCGTCGCCGACCGCGGTGTTATAGCCGCGGTCCTTCAGCACGGTTTTGAGATGGTGGAATATTTCGGCGCCCATGCGGAGCGCCTCGCGGAAATTCGGTGCGCCCCAGGGCTGGACCATGAACTCCTGGAAATCGACGTTGCTGTCGGCGTGTCGCCCGCCGTTGAGGATGTTCATCATCGGCACGGGCAGGGTGTGTGCCGCCACCCCGCCGAGATAGCGATAGAGTGGCAGCCCCACCGACGCGGCGGCGGCCTTTGCCGCGGCGACCGAAACCGCCAGAATCGCGTTGGCGCCGAGTTTCGCCTTGTTCGGCGTGCCGTCGAGTTCGTTCATTCGCCGGTCGAGCTCTTCCTGTAGCCGCGGGTCGAGTCCCTGGAGAGCCGGGGCGATCAGCTCATTGACGTTCTTGACGGCCTTGAGCACGCCCTTGCCGAGGTAGCGTTTCTTGTCGCCGTCGCGCAGCTCGATGGCTTCGTTCTCGCCGGTGGACGCCCCGCTCGGGACCGCGGCGGTGGCGAACGTGCCGTCCGTGAGCAGCACGTCGGCTTCGACGGTCGGATTGCCGCGGGAATCGAGGATTTCGCGGGCCACGACGGTTTCGATCAACACCGTGTCACACATGTCATTTCTCCTGGACTGTGGCCGCCGGAGCGGTCTCCGGCGACGTGAGATCGGGTTCGGATGGCGGCGGCAGCCTGCGTCCGATGTGTGCGAGCGACACGATGAACCGTTCCGCCGGCGGCTCGGGGTCGCGATAGCCAATCAACTCGATGCTGTCGCCCGCGCGGATCGCCTCGCGACCGCTGAACATGCCGTTGATGTACACCTCGGCGTCGTTGGTCAGCAGGCAGGCGACCTTCTGATCCTGCACCCCGGTCTGATGCGGTACCGCGGTGCGGAGTGTGAGCTGCCCCGTCGCGCCGTCAGCACTCTCGACGGTGCCGTTGAGCACCTCGTGGCGGTACGCTGCCGACTGTCGCCCGCAGCCGACGGGCAAGATGAGCAGGGTGGCCGAAAACACGGCCGCGAGCGGGTGGCGGAACGGGTTAGCTACTCTCTGCGGCGCCATCGTGGCGGGTATTCTACCCGTGGCGCGGCACGTCGGGAACGGTGTGGAAACCTGCCGTAGACCGGGGGGTGTCGTCCAAGACTGTGGTAGCCGCCCCGCGCGGCGAGCCTTCTGTCCGAGCCCCACGCGCCAGCGTGGGGTTTTCCGCGGAGCGCGCTGCGCGGACCGCAGGCTCGCGCCTGAGGCTCGGACGGCGAGCTTTCCGCCACA
>JAGVEP010000360.1 GCA_020058145.1 Phycisphaerae bacterium
GATCTTTGACCCGCGCCGTGCGCCGATTGCTGCGCGGCCGCCGCAGCCTTTTGCTGGGCGGTCCGCTTAGCGGCTTCGACCTGGCCTTGAAGCTGAGCCGCTCGCTCAGCCAGAGATCCGCGATTCACTGCGGGGATAGGGTTCGCCATCGTCGTTACTCCCTCGCACCTGATTCGCCGCCCGCCGCGCCATCGGCGCGGGCGTTATCGGACGGACGCGCCGCGTTTCCACTGCTCGGCGTACTACGTCCCGTTGCTGAGGCCCCGGGCGACGAGCCCGCCGCCGGCGCCTGAGTGTTCGCCGCATCCGCCCGCTGCCACGCCGCCGCATCAAGACCTGGAAATGAGATCTGGCAAGTGCCCGGCTCGCGAATGGCCATGTGCGCCTGACCCTGCTGATCCAGTGTACCGCTCAGGATCGTCTGGCCGTCCGGTGCCGTGACCTCGTAGCGCTCGTTGGGCACGGGCTGGCCGGCCTCGTCCACCAACTCGATCTCGATCCACGAGGTGGCCTGCTCCGCCTGCCCAGATGAGAAGCGAATACCGGCGATGTCTGGTCCGAGCGTGGCAGCCGCCAACTGTTCGCCGCCACTGTACGTCGTGTCCTTGCCCGGCTGGATCACATCCGCCTCGAGCACCGGATCGGGGGCTTTGAGCGCGACCAGCGAACCACTGCCGGGCGAGCCGCCGCTGTTGATCTTGACCTTGGTACCCCAGATGGTCACGCCGCTGGAGTCGATCTTCACAAAGTTCCCGCCGACCTTCAGTGTCAGGTTGTCGCCGCTCTCGACGACGATGCTCTTGCCGGATTTCAGGTAGTAGGCAGCGCCGACCTTTTCGCTATGATTGCAGGCAAATTCCTCTGCTACGTCCCCCGCCACCTTCAACGACTTCTTCCCACCGACCTCCGCGCTGAGATCGAGTTTGACGACGCTGCTCTTGCCCTGCTTGACCAGCTCGTTTTTCTTTCCGGCCACCGTCAGATGCCGGTCGTTCTCGACGTTCTCTACGCGGTCGTGTTTGACGCGGACGTGCAGGTCCTTCTGGGCGTACAGCAGGATCTGCTCTTTGTCCTTGAGGTCCTCGAAACGCAGCTCGTTGCTCCCACCGCCGCCTGTGCTGCTATTCGTCTTAATGACGCTCTTGGTTTTCTCGGCCGGCAGCGGGTACGGCGGCATCTGGTCGGCGTTGTACACGCGCCCGGTGATGAGCGGCTTGTCCGGATCGCCCTCCAGAAAGTCGACCACCACCTCCTGACCGACGCGCGGCAGAAACAGCATCCCGTACTGGCCGCCCGCAGAGCCCTGCGACACGCGAATCCAGCACGACGAATGCTCGTCAAACTTCCCCTCGCGGTCCCAGTTGAATTGCACTTTCACCCGGCCGTATTTGTCGGTGTGGATCTCCTCATTCGCCGGACCAACGACCCGCGCGGTCTGTGACCCGCGCATCACGGGCCAAGGGGTGACGCGCGGCGGCCGGTAGATGGCCGCGGCTGGAATACACTCGAACCGGCACTCGTAGACGCCGACGTCCAAATCCAGCGGCGACGTGCGGGCCACATCTTCGAGCAGGTTCGGAATCGTCAGTGCCTCCAGCGGGTTGCCTCCGGATGCCGCGGCCGCACCGGTCATGTCCCGTGAAACCTGGCCGGCGTGATACAGCCATTGGGTCAGCGCGCGGTGCGCCGTCTGGTCACCGGCTTGCAACCGCCCCGCAATCTGCAAGAGTCCTTCAGCCAATTCGCGCACGGCGGCGTTATCATTGTTTCGCGCCGCAAGCAGCGCCTGGTGGACCCGGGCGTCAAGAACGCTCAACCGGCCATTACCTCCCCCGGACGATCGGTCCGTGGCCTGTTTACCCTGGTGGACGAGAGCGGTCAGCAGATACGCCTGATTCATGGCCCTCGCCGGGTGCTCAATCAGACTGAATGTGCGGCCTGCGGCGAGCCGGTGACAATTGCTCAGGCCGAGCCCGAGAATCCGGCTCGATTCGAATTCCTCCAGGCGGAGCTTGGCCAACTCCGTTCCGTCGGCCTGCGAACAATATTCGCCGGGGTAGTCACTGAACTCCAACGCCGAATCGCGACCCGCGTCGCCCTGGGCTTGGAGACGGAGCTTCGGATTCTCGAAGTTGAAGTCGTTCAGCACGACCGCCCCCGGCCGAATGGACTGACCGAGGCGAAAGCGGAAGACGTGTTCCTCGGAGACATTCAGGCCCGATGGGGGTTGATAGATCAGGTCGGCCTCGCCCTCGATCGGTGCATAGGCCGCCGGCGAGTCGGCGAGTACGAGCACGTGAGCTGCCGCGCTCTGCTCGAAGTACCACCAGATCCCCTCCTCCTCCATAAGCCGGCAAATGAAGTTGAAATCCGTCTCCCGGTACTGAACGCAATATTCCCGCGGCACGTAGCTGCGCTGAAACATCTGGGAACAATGGTCGGAGGGAAAACCAGCCCTCGCGAGCACGTCCGCGATAATGTCGGGGACCGACAAGGCCTGATATATGCGGGAATTGTACCGACGCGTGAGCAGCCACACGCTGGGAACCAACTCCGCCTTGTAATACGTCTGGTCGTAGGTTTCCCCGGTCATTTCGAAGTGGCTTACGATGCCATGAAAGCAGCGTTCGCCATGGGGCGTGTTGATGCTCAATGCAGCAGCTTGCCCCACGATTTCGCCGAAACCGGCCACCGGCTCAGCGCACGCCAGCTCAATTTCGAATCGATAGAGCTGGCACAGCCCCTCGCGACCGCAATAGCGAATGACCCGGAAGCGATCCAGGTCACCCCCAGCGAGCTGAAAGGCAATCTGGGCCTGGCTCAGATCCTGCACCACCGGCATAACGACCTCGCAATCGTCTGCTGTGATCTTACCGCCTGGTGCAACGTTTGGCGCCCGCGTTTCGGGCGCCAATCAGTTCTTTCGCGCAAGTCTCATCGACAGCGGCGACGCGATGTCGCGCTGGGATACGCGCGACAATACCCGCCCGGTCGTTAAACACGATTCGCACGTCCGCGCGCCCAAAGCACGAGAATTCCCGCAGGCGGCGTCGAGGCGACCCGAAGCCGAGGGAACCAGTGCCGGCGCAAAACGCGCCTGTCGCATCCCAGAGCGCCTTACATGGCATTCAGATGCTCGACGCCCTTCCGGCAAACCCGCCGCCGACGCCCTGGTGGCTGCCCACACGTCTTGGCGCGCTTCTGTGTCCAGGCCCACTGCGCGTAACTCTTCGCCCCGGCGGTCGCGCAACGACCCCACCCTCTCTCCCTCCGCCGGCGCGGCACCGGATTCAGTGGGCGAGTGCCGGAGTTCCGGCGGCAGCAACGGGCGCAGCGCTCAGCGCGCCGCCGCGAGTTCGGCCTCGCGCTCCAGGTGGGCCGTCGCGGTGGGATCGCGGCGCGGCACGAGCGTGCCCGTCAGCCGCATGTCCCCCAGCCGATCTTCCAACTCACCGTTGGCCGACTCCAGCCGCAAGCGTGCGGATTCAATGCGGATTTCGAGTCCGCCGCCAAAAGTCTGCTTGGGATACGCGAACCCGGTCCCGGTGTAGACCAGCGCGCCGCTTTCGTCGCAGACCACGTAGCGCAGAATGGCGTCGGTCGTCGATGACTCGGCCCAGGTCTTGCCCGGCTTCGGCTTCCAGAAGACGTGCATGCTGAGATACTGCGTCTGTTTGTGGCCGTCCTGCTCGTCACTCAGGCGCGCGGTGACGAAGATGTCGCCCGTGGGCCCGGTGCGATAGTCGCAATGCGGGAAGCTGACCGCCCGGCGCTCGGGAAAGAAAGGGTCCTTGAACGACGTGAACCGCAGCGACGCCGTCGCACAGCCGGTGAGCACGAGCAGGAGCGCCGGCCACAGCAACCGGAGGAATTGCGGAGGATTCCCTCCGTCGCTGCGTCGCGCCGTCGCTGCGTCGCTCCCGCTGCTATCCACGCTAGTCTTCATGCTGGGCAAAAATCGGGCTCTTGGCCTTCTGGTTGACGGTCGACGGCGTGCTGATGCCGAGCAGTTTCAGGGTATCGCGCTCGACAATGCCGCGCAATTGCTCCCGCGGGATCGGCCGCAGATTGCTGCCGTGTGAAAACTGGTTCAGCGAGTAGAGACCCTCGATGCACGCCGCCGGCGAACGATAGGGGAAGTCGCTGCCGAACAGCAGCTTGTCCAGCACGCCATACTCGAAGCATTCGAGCAGCGCTGTGTAGCTGAGCCACGGCTGCGGCAGCAGGCCGGCGACATCGGTGTAGACGTGCGGGTGTTTGCCGAGCAGCGCGACCGTCTGGGATACCCACGGGTAACCCAAACGCCCGATGACGAGCCGCAGATTCGGGTACTCGCGCGCGACCTCGTCGAGCAACATCGGCTGGGCGAATTCCATCTTCGCCGCCGGGCTGCGGTGGCTTTGCTCGAACAGGATCGGCATGCCGCGGACGGCGCATTGTTCGTACAGCCGCATGGCGCGCGTATCGGCCGGGTGGTAGTCCTGCATCTCCGGCGAGACGACCACGCCCTTGAGGTGCAATTCGTCCTGTGCGATCCGCAGTTCCTCGAGCCAGTCGCGGTCGGTCGGATCAATCCCGGCGAACCCGATCATTTTGCCGGGGTTGCGCCGGACGTACTCCGCGACGAAGCGGTTCGGGATCTCCGCCTGGAGGTAGGAGCTCTTGAAGGCCAGTACGATCGCCTTGTCCACCGGATCGACGGCGGCAAGATGGCGCGCCTCGTCCGCCTGCACCGGCGGGGACGCGACCCACGCGCCGCGCCCAGGCTGAGCATGGGAATTCCAGACTTGTGTATGGCAGTCTACGATCATGCCCGCTAGCCATCCGTCCGAGCTGCCGGTGCCCGCACCCGCTCCGCGCCGAGCTGGTTCGAGGGCACACCGGATGCAACCACTATATGTTGTGCTGATCGTATTGGCAACCACCGCCGGCCGTCAAGCTGTGGGTGACGGCAATTCGTCAGCGGGCTGCACCTTGCGACTCGCGTGCAGTACACTGATTGTCTCCGCCACGTTGTGGGCGACGATGGGCCGCAGCGACTCGGGTTGTTCACGCACGATCAGATTGACTAGCGGCTCCCAGCGCTCGCCGAGGAGCACGATAGGCCTGACGCGCCGCCCAAGGCGTTTGTTGGCCAGCTCCCAGACCAGCGCCAGCTCGAGCAGCGTGCCTGTGCCGCCGGGCAGCACGACGTAGGCGCTGCCGAGCCGGATGAGCGTGTTCAGCCGCGTCAACAGGTCGAACGTGGGGACTTCCTGCTGGATGAAGGCATTTGGTCCGCCGCGCCGGAAGATGCGGCAGGTGACGCCGATCGTGTGTCCGCCAACTTCCACAGCGCCCTTGGCCGCGGCCTCCATGGTCCCGCCGTAGCCGCCGTTGCAGAGCGTCCAGCCCTCGGCGGCGATGGCGCGGCCGAGTTCGTAGGCGAGCTGGTAGGGGAGTGACAACGGCGGCGGTTGCGAACTGCCGAAAACGGTGACGGTGAGGGGTTTCACACGCGACCTCCTTGGCGATGGTGTACTCGATATGCCGGGCGGGCGACAAGTGCGTGGGGCTGCGCCGCGGGCTGCTTGCCACCGTCCTGTCACCGCGCGATGATGCCCGTCAATGCCGAAGGGTGTTGCGAAATCCAGTATTGAGTCGCCGGCAGGGGCGGTGGCGCCCTGGGTCCAACTCCGTTCGGCGTCGGCCCATCCGTTCGTCTATCGCAAGATGATCCGCCAGGCGGACCCCGCCGCACGGCCGGGTGAGGTCGTCAACGTGTACGACAAGACGGGGCAGTTTTTCGGGCGCGGCTTTTACAACCCGCGCTCGCAGATCGTCGTCCGCATGCTCACCCAGAGCGACACGCCGATCGACGAGACTTTTTGGCGCAGTCGCCTGGAGCGCGCCATCGCCCTGCGCCGGCAATTGCACCTGGACGAGGTCACGGACGCGTACCGCCTCGTTCACTCCGAGGGCGACGGGCTGAGCGGCCTCATTGCCGAACGCTTCGCCGACTACCTGGTGTTCGAGGTGTTCGCACTCGGCGTGTTCCAACGGTGTGGCGAATTCGGGCGGCTGCTGGCGGAGTTGCTCGGGCCGCCGACGGCCCTGGATCGTCCGCAGAAGGCCAGCCCGGAGTGGCGCGTCCTGGTCCGCGCAGACGCCCGGATCGAGAATTTGGAGGGCTTTCACGCGACTTGGCCGGTTCCGCCGGACACGCCGTCGCAAGTCACGATCCGCGAGCACGGCCTGCGCTACCGCGTGGACATGAAACTCGGGCACAAGACCGGCTTTTTCTGTGACCAGCGAGATAATCGGCTGCGGCTGGCCCGGCTGTGCCGCGACGCGACGGTGCTGGATCTGTGCTGCTATACGGGCGGGTTTTCGCTCTGTGCGGCGAAAATTGGCGGTGCGCGGGAAGTCACCGGTGTGGACTTGGACGAGGCGGCGGTCGCGGTGGCGCAGGAAAACGCGAATCTCAATCAGTTGCGCATCGATTTTGTCTATGCCGACGTGTTCACTTACCTGCGCCAGATGCTCGCCAACGGGCGGCAATTCGACGTGGTGATCCTCGATCCACCGAAGCTGGCGACCTACCGGGTCGAATGCGAGGATGCGCTGCGGAAGTACTACGACATGAACCATCTGGCCGTGCAGGCCGTGCGGCCGGGCGGCTTACTGCTGACGTGCAGTTGCAGTGGGCTCATCTCGCGACCGGTTTTCCAGGACACGGTACACCGGGCGGCGACGCGGGCGGGCTGTCAGCTCCAGCTTTTTGACCGTACTGGTGCTGCGCCCGACCACCCGGTGATGCTGAATTGTCCCGAGTCGGCGTATCTCAAGGCGCTGTGGTTCCGTGTGCTGCGGTAGGGCGGGTGAGTCACAGCCGTGAGCGCTAGTCCCAAAACAAGCGTACTTTAGTCGCTCTTGGCGGTCACGCGTGAGGAGTGGCGCGGGGGAACAAAAACCCCGGCCGGCCGCCGCCGCGCTCGGGAACGCGGCGCCACGTTGTCAGGTTCATTCGGGTTCCTCACTTTCCACGTTGCTGGGGGCCGCGGCCAACCGGGACCTCCGTATCCCGGCTTCAAATTGTGGTGTTCAACACCGCAGCGGACAGTCCAGCGCCGCCATCACCATGTAGGCCCAGTTGCTCACCAAATTGTCCACCGGCATGCGCAGGGCCTGCACGCCGTTGCGGAGCTGCGCGAGCAAATTCTCCTGGTGGCAGCGATCGTTGGCTTGGAACACTACGTCCGCGGGCGACGCGGCCGGCAGATTCGTGAGGTAGAAGAAGTAGCGCACCTCGTCGAACAGCCGCCACTGGCCCTGTTCGATCGCCAGGTCCTTCCGCGGCGCCTTCGTGCGAGGGCCGGTGGCCCGGCCGGTTCGACAGGTACAGCGGCTCTTGTGTATTCGCCAGCGAGACGACCAGCGGGTGATAGCCCCACGTGCCGTCGTAGGCCAGGCCGATGCGGGCCTTGCACTCGCCGTAGGTCTCGGCCAGCCCTTGACACGCCGCGGGCGCGTCAAGGGCCAGCACTCCGTCCACGTCCACGATCGCCTGGTCGCAGAACGCGGCCGGCTGGCGTTGCCAGACGCCCAGCCGAACCTCGTTGAGCGTGTCCTGTAGAATCTCGCCGTCCACGGCCGCGAACCGCCGGCAGAAGTCGCCCGCGGTCGTGGGGTCGGGAATGTGCTGCGCGCCCAGGGCGTCCAGGTAGACTTCGTCGTTGCGGCGCAAAAAGCGAAGAAAGCACGCTTGTTCAGGGACTAGAAGGGGGCTCGTTGCGCCTCTACAATAAACCGTTCTATGCGCGAGCTGCCGATATCGCTATCCGCCGGGCCGCTGTACGAACACGTCTGTGCGGCGCTCGATTGCGTCGCGGAGGCGGTGGTCACGGTGGACGGCAACTCCGAGATTACGAGCTTCAACCAGGCCGCTGAGCGCCTGACGGGCTGGACTCGGGCCGAGGCGCTGGGCCGGCCGTGCCGGGAAATCCTGCGCTGTTCGACCCACGGCGACGACGGCCAGTGTCCACTGGTGCCGGCCTTGCTTGAAAGAGGGTGTGCAGGACAGAACGAGCTGGCGCTGCACCACCGAAAAAACGAGTCGGTGTGCGTCTCGCGCACGGCGTACGCGCTGCGGGCCCGCGATGGCGAAATGACCGGTGTCATCCACACGTTTCGCCCGCTGTCGGCCGCCACGAATCTTAGCCCGCTGGCAGCCTCGCAGCGCCGCGTCATCGAGGACGTGCTCCAGCGCTGCCAGTGGAGCCGCGCGGCGGCGAGTGCCGAACTTGGACTGAGCCGCACTACTCTCTGGCGGAAAATGCGGAAGTTGGGGATCGACCAGACGCCGGGAAAGGCGTAGCGGCCGGGCTCTGTCCTGGCCGGCGGACACCGGCAAGATGCCGGTGCCACACAGGATGTAGCGGCCAACCTCCGTGTCGGCCGTAGGGTGGGCCCCGCCCCAAGTCCCACCACCCGCGTGCCTCACAGGGCGGCGGGCAGAGCCCGCCCGACGATTCAGAACCACCACGCCGTGCCGGCCTGCTCCTTGATGATCACCGTTCGCAGGTACGCGACCGCCTTCTCGAAACCCTCCTGCACGCTCATCAGCACGTCCTCGTGCTCGATGCTGATGACGCCGTCGTAGCCCTTCTGTTTCAACATGCTGATAAACGGCTTCCAGAACTCGTCGCCGTGGCCGTAGCCACAGGTCCGAAAGACCCAGCTCCGGTTGGCGATGTCTCCGTAGTTTTTGGTGTCGAGCGCGCCGTTGCGGCGTGTATTGAACTGGTCAATCCCGGTGTCCTTGCCGTGGACGTGATAGACGCAGCCGGCGTCACCGAGCATGCGGGCGGCTTCGACCGGGTCGATGCCCTGCCAGAAGAAGTGCGACGGATCGAGGTTGGCGCCGAGATTCTGGCCGCACGCAGCGCGCAGCCGTAAGATGGTCTCCGGGTTGTACACGCAGAATCCGGGATGGGCCTCGAAGGCGATTTTGACACCCTCGCTGGCGGCCTCTTTGGCCTTTCTCGTCCAGAACGGGATTAGCACGTCGTCCCACTGATACCGCAGAATCTTCTCGTACTCTCCCGGCCAGGCGCAGGTGACCCAGTTCGGCATCTTGTCGTCCGGCGACCCGCCGGGGCAGCCGGAGAACGTGATCACCACGTCGGTGCCCAGCAGCGGGGCGAGCCGGATGGCGGTGTTGTGCGCGTGGATGTGCTGTTTGCGCAGCTTGGGAATGGGGCTGAGCGTGTTTCCATGCACGGCCAGGCCACGGATTTCGAGGCCGCGCTTCTTGCAAGCCTCCTTGATCTTCTGTTGGGCCTTGGCGTCTTTGAGCACTTCGTCGGGGTCGAAAAACGGTTTGCCGGGATACGCGCCGACCGGCAGCTCGATCGCTTCGAGGCCGACTTTCTGGCAGTAATCGAGGGCTTTTTCCCAACCCATGCCGCCGAGGCCGGCTGCCATAACGCCGAGTTTCATCGTCACTACTCCTGGCCCTTGACAGGGCGCAGCTCTATCAAGGGCTGGCCGTCGCATGAACTGCCTGAACGTGCATGCCATCTACCGGCGCGAAAATCTAGCGTAGTGCCTCACAATCACCAGCGCACGGGTGGGGTGGCCATCTTGGTCGCCCGCGGCGCGGGCGAGACGCCCACTCCACCCGGCGAGACACCCACTCCACCCAGCCCATGTGCTGTTCTTAGCGAGGCAGTACACTAGCGTTAGCCGTCGGAAACGACAAGCCCAGTGCGGCCAGCCGCTCTGTTGCCGGCCACGCGATCCGCACCCGGCGGACATGCTCCGCAACGTGCTCCATCTCAATCCGACATGCGTTCTGCGGGACGGCGGCCGGCACGCGATCCGCCCACTCCACCGCAACTACGGCGCCGGGCTCGGTCGTCAACTCTTCCAGCCCGAGATCGAACAGCTCCGCGGCACTCGTCAGCCGATACGCGTCGAGGTGGTAGAGCTTCAGCCGTCCTTGATACTCGCGTACCAGGACAAACGTGGGACTGACCACCGGCTCGTCCGCCGGCACGCCCAGCCCCGCCGCAATGCCCTTGATTAGATGCGTCTTGCCGGCCCCGAGCGCCCCGCTCAGCGCCAGGAAATCACCCGCCTCGAGCAGGCCGCCGAGCGCAACCCCGAGGGCCGTCGTGGCCTGTGGGTTTGGGCAAACACGCTCGAAGCCCGGCGTCATCGGAAGTGCTCCCACCCGCGCACTGGCACCGGCTCAGGCACGCCGCCGGCGCGCGCCAGCCTCAAACCAGGGTCCGCGGTGATCTGCCCGATCGGCAGCAGGCCCAGGGCCGCGCACGCGCTCTGCGCCGCGTCTGCTGGAGCGACGACGATCAGCTCGAAATCCTCGCCGTCACATAGAGCGTGCTCACGCGGCGGGCGGCCGTCCTGCGCGGCTAGGCGCACCGCATCCGCGTGAATCGCCGCATCCAGCGCGGTCTCTTCCAGCACCGCTCCACAGCCGGACGCTTCCAGAATACGCCATAAGTCCAGAGCCAGCCCGTCGCTGATGTCGATCATGGCGTGCGGCTGCACCTTGCGGGCGATTTCGCCGCTCAGCGCGAGCCGTGGCTCAAACGTCATGTGCCGGCCGAGGATGGACCCGCCGACGGCCCCGGTCAGCCAGATGCGGTCACCAGGCTGCGCGCCAGCACGGCGAATCGGCGTCTGGCCCGGCTCGCAGCGGCCGGCCACGGTGATACTGATCGCCGTCGGAGCATCCCAACTGTTCGTATCCCCGCCCACGATCGGACAGCCGCAGCGCAGCCCGAATTCGTGCGCCCCCCGCACGAGCTCCAGCGCGTCATCCAGCGCGAGCTTGTTGGATAGCGCCACCGCGCACATGGCCGAGACGGGCACAACGGCCATGGCCGCACAGTCGCTGAGATTGACCGCCATGGTCTTGCGGCCGATGGCGGACCAGGAGTGGACGCGCGAGTCAAAGTCCACCCCGTCCATCAACATGTCTACGGTCCACAGCAGCCGCGGATCGTCCGACGAAACCAGGCACATGTCGTCTCCGAAGCCCACGGCCTGTGGCGCGGCGCTTGGGGCTCCTGGCCCGAGCAGCGCACGGAGCCGGCGGACGAATTCCAGTTCGCCACGCGGTCGAGTGTCGGGAGCGGTCATGATTCGAGGACCACGAGATATCCTCCTGAGACAACCCGGGGTCACCAGGCACTATAACAGGCTCGATCCGGAAGTGCGCGGTCCGGGAGAAGCACTCGTAGTTCGAGCTGCCGGTCGGGGCACATCCCTCCTCAGGCGCAGGTGTCGATTTCGCCACGGATCGCGGCTGGCCGTACGCACAGCGCGTGTCCCCGAGCGAATATGCTGACTGGGGACGCATCTGGAAAGACCTGGGTGCCAGGGTTATTGGCGGCTGCTGCGGCACAACCCCGGACCACATTCGTGCCCTACGCGCTGCGCTCGGAGTATCGTGAGCCTCCTTGTCGGTGCCAAGGTCGTCACGCACGCTCGTTACGTGATCTTCCAGATGGCCGAGGTGGCGGTTCCGCGAAAGCTGTTCACTGCCATCCTGGAACGCATCCAGCGACAGCGGCGACCCGCGGTTGGCGTGGTGCCTTCCGGATGAGTCAGCAGACCGCTCAAAGCTGCTCCTGTTCCGACAATCCAGGCGGATCCCATGCGCCCAGCGGGGAAAACGGGGCGTTCATGGAGCAGTCGGGAGCCCCCTACCCCTGCAACGAGGGCCTCGGCGAGCTCGTTCCACCCCCGACGCCTGGGAAAAGCGTGAAAACGCCGGACGCGAAAGGGGCTTGGTGCTGTACAATGGCCCTGCACCGCCCGGCAGCGGAGCCGGGCAAGGTCATCTGGGAAATGTCGGTGGAAATGACCGGGCAGAGGAGGTGCGACGTGGTGAGTCCGACGCGGGCAGGATATATCGTTGTTTGCGCGCTTCTGATTACAGCATGCATGGCGTGTTCCGGGCGATCGGAGGCCGGCGACCTTGACAGGCTCCTTGCAGAGATCAAGGACAGCAACCACGCCACACGGGCGAAGGCGGCGGCGGGATTGGGGGAGATGGACGACCCCCGCGCGTGGGAGGCGCTCGCGGGAGCGTTGAAAGACCCGGTCGAATCAGTGCGGAAGGCTGCAGACGAGGCGATGCTCAAGCTGACCGTTAGAACGACTAAGTACCAGTTTTCATAAATAATATGACGTATTATCTAGCGGGCGTGCTGCGTTCGTGGCATACTGGTCCCCGTGGCAGGAGGCCAGAATATGCC
>JAGVEP010000182.1 GCA_020058145.1 Phycisphaerae bacterium
CGACGGCAAGGTCGATCAGGCCGACGTCGACGCGTTTGTGCTGGCGCTCTCCGACCGGGCGGCGTACATCGCTCAGTATGGCGAGGAGAACTACGCCAATGGCGACTTCAAGGGCTCGGGCACGATTACCTTCGACGACATCAACCCGTTCCGGGAAGCTCTGTCGCAGGGCATCAAGGCCTAGAACGAACCGCTGGGCTGCGGCGGCGTCGGTGTCGGCGGTGCGTTCTTGCGGGAATGAGAAAAGGCGGCTCCCGTTCGGGAGGCCGCCGTGGTTGTCGTGGTCATCGGTGTTCACGCGATGATGTCTTCCTCGCTGATGACGTCGTCGCTGCGCGTGTTGCTGTCGTCGATCATGTGGTCGAACGCTTTCTGGAGGCACCAGAGCGCGAGGGGGATCTCGTTGCGGCCGAAGCTGCCGGAGCTTTTCCACGTTCCGTCGTTGTCTTTGTACCTCCGCTCGAGCGTGGCTTTGAGCGCCTTGATCTTGCGGCCCCCGCTGAGGCTGAGCTCATTCTCCCACAACGCGCACGAGACTTGTCCCGCGCGGAACTTCTGTACTGGCTTTGCTTGTGCCATTTTTTCACGTCTCCGAGACCCCGCTTTCTGCAGGGCCTCTTCTCAGGATTGAGGAAGAGGCCCGGTGAGCCGCGGTTGGTAAGCCGCGTGATACGCCAACGGATCGAATAGCGCCAGCAGGAACGGATTGATGTCGCAGAAGTCGACCGAGCCGTCGCAGTTTACATCGGCGTTGCCGAACGGGCAGTCCCAGCGCGCCCAGTTGTCGACAGGGCTGACCGGCGTGACTGCGGCGTGCAAGGGCCGCGGCTCACAGGATCAGGTTTTCCGGGCTCGCAGATTGCTCCGACATTCCGCAAGGTCGCGGGCGACGCGACGCACGCCTCTGGTGGCCGCTACGGTTCTCGCAGTTGGCCAAACAGCTCCCACGTCTGGTGTAGCACGTCAAGATAGCCGCTCGCAGGGCCGTGCCGCTTTGCGCACGCGTCCTTGAAGTTGTCGTAAGCCATCTCCAGCGACAACTCCTTGACACACTCAGCCCGCACGGCCTTCGGACAGAGGATCCGCCAGCCGTAGTCTGCATCCGGCGTTGCGACTACATCGCAGCCGGCCAACTGCACCCGAAGACGCTCTTTCAACGCCTGCAAGTGCGCTGGCGACCGGGCTCGAACCACCACGCGGGAGGGATCCACCGCCGCGCCCGGCTCACCCTCGCCCTCCCGGGCACACACCACGGAGAAGAACCCGCAGGTTGTTACGAGCCACATAGCTTGGTCTCCCGTGCCTACGAGTCTGACACAGCCAGCCCCAGCGCCGTGGCTGCCTGCTGCAACGCCCGTGGCGTGGGGCACAGTTCCTGCAGCGACTCGCTGGTCAACTCGCCCTTTCGGGCGGCAAACAGCAGGTGCCGTGCACGGTGATTGCCGACTTCCCTGGCATAGCGGCCAGCCTTGGCCCGGTCGCTGCACGCGTCCCAATCCGGCGCGCCGGCGAGGCCATCCAACGTACGAGCAACTATGCGGCTCGCCTCGGCGAGGATGGCGGGCATGAGCCGTTGGCATTCAGTCCAGAGCAGGGCGCAGCGTGCCGCCCGCTCGCGTTTTTCTGCCGGTAAGGTGGCCATACTCGCGGAGCGCGCAAAGGCGGCCAGGATCTCCCAGTCCAGGTCCGGGTCCTTTCGGCCTGAGCCGGCGAGGACCGCGTAATCCATGCGCGCCTGGGCCCAATAGTCGGCGCGCGCCGGCACGGAAACGAGCCGGAACTCCGGCAACACCAGCGCCGTGAGCCGTCCGCCATGGGCGCAGCCGGTGTCGAGGCCGTGCACGCGGCCCTTGCGGACCACTGGCTGGCCCGTCCGCAGGTAGTCGTGATGGCCGAACACGAGCGGCTTAGGTCCATCGTAGTGGTCGTACCACGGTGCAGCACAGGCACCTTGCATGAAGGCCTCGCCAGACAGGGTCCCGATCACCACGTTGTCCCTCTGCTGGTCCAGCGGCACACCGGGCGCGAAGAAGCCGTGCACGAGCGTAGCCTCGGGCAGATCGAGGTGCCGCGGAAAGGTCTCCATGAACGCCACCCACTGGATGTAGTGCTCGCCGAGTTGTGCCTTGACGATGCGTTGCGACAGCGCCGCGCGCGTTTGCCCGCGCGCAGACCGGACGTGCTTCCGCTCATGGTTTCCCATCAGCGAGACTGCGTTCGGCGTATCGCGGAAGAGTGCGAGCACCTTCTCACTGTCCGGTCCGCGGTCAACGAGGTCGCCGATCGCGATGATCGTGTCATGATGCGCTGGCGCGACGGCGTCAAGCAGGGCTTGAAGTTCGTCCCAACAACCATGAATGTCACCGATGATGACTGTGCGTTTCACTTGCGTTTTCCCTTATGCGTAGCCTGCTCGTCTTCCACATACATCACGACAGGGTTGCGTGGAGAACACCGGCGCACCCTCTTGAGTAGCGCATGGCGTCATAACGCGATCCCGACTGCGTGCAGCTCCTCGAGATACCAATTGGCGACCGAGTAGGAGATCACATACGTGTCGCCCATCTTGCCCACCTTGCCGTGGGACACATGTTCGTGGGCGCGCAAAGCTCCGGCACGCCCTTGGGCCGTGGTTCCGTCCTGGAAGCGCTCCTTGCGCTTCTCCCAGTAATCTCTCTCTGACGTTTGCGTCTTGTCATGCGCTCGTGTTCCTAAAGCCCCGCGCCGCGCACCTGGTGGCGACGGGCACGGCACGCCTCCGTTACAACTGACCCGCGGCTAACTTCCGTACGGCCGCCAGTGCCTCCCGTAGCGGTCCAGTGGACACGCCGGCCCGCCGCAGTTTCCAACGGCAGCGCCAACAGAGTCCGCCGGACCGCAGCTTGACCTCGACGGCCGTCTTGTCGCGGCAAAAATCGAACAGGCACCCACGCGTCTGCTCGTGGAACAGACGGTACGGGTCATACGTCGGGCACACCGCCCGCCAGCCGTGCAGCACGAACTGGTACGCGACCAACGCGGCCACCGGCAACGACGACACGCGCTGCCGGTCATACAGCGACACGACTGTCGTTCGGCTGCTGGCATGCCAGTGCGAAAACCAGTTGTCCGCCAGGCCGCAGCCAGTCAGCACCAGTCGTTGCTGCGCAGACGGTGCCCGTTCCACCGCTCGGCGGACGAGCTCGGCCTCCTCCGCGTGACTAAGTACCAGTTTTCATAAATAATATGACGTATTATCTAGCGGGCGTGCTGCGTTCGTGGCATACTGGTCCCCGTGGCAGGAGGCCAGAATATGCC
>JAGVEP010000324.1 GCA_020058145.1 Phycisphaerae bacterium
CCGGCTGTTCTGTTTGACGAGCACGGCGGCGAGGCGCCGGTCCCTACAGATCCCACCCCGCGCGGTAGTCCTTCGTCAGGTAGCGGTTGGCTTCGGGCAGGTTGGTGAAATTGAGCTTCCCGCCGTCCCATTCGAGCCGCCGACCGAGGCGCACGGCGATGTTTCCGAGCAAAATTGTCTCGGTCAGCGGCCCCGCGTAGGCGAAGTTGGACTTCGGATAGTCGAGCGGCTGCTCGCCAACGGCGGCCGCCAGCCATTCCGCGAAGTGCCCGGGCGAACGCTCGAGGATCTGCGGCGGCTTGCCGATTTCCTGCATCTTCGACTCGGGGAAAACGCGCGGGCTTTCGCCATAATCACCCTGCACGAGCAGCGCGGCCTTCGTACCGAGGAACAGATTTCCGGTCTTGGGCAAGCGGCGGTCGCACTCGAAGTCGGGTGGGAACGGCGGCATAAGCCCACCGTCGTACCAGTAGGCCTTGAAAGCCGGGCGCTGGCCGCGCGCCGGAAACTCCCAGCGGACGACGGTCGCGCTGGGGAAAGTCTCCTCATTGATGAGCGTCGACGCGAGCGGCTCAACCACGGTCGGCTGGCCAGGGTCGAGAGCCCAAAACATGGAGTCCATCGTGTGGCAGGCCATGTCGCCCAGGGCGCCGCAGCCAAAGTCCCACCAGCCGCGCCAGTTAAAGGGGTGGTAGACGTTCTCCTTGAACGGGCGCGGCGGCGCAGGACCGAGCCAAACGTCCCACGCGAGGCCGGTGGGGATGGCATCCGCACCCTCGGGCCGGCCAAGACCCTGCGGCCAGATCGGCCGGTCGGTCCAGGTGTGCACTTCGAGCACGTCGCCGAGCACACCGCTACGAACCCACTCGTAGACCAGGCGGATTCCCTGCCCGGCGTGCCCCTGGATGCCCATCTGGGTCGCCACTTGGTACTGCTGTGCGGCTGCGGTGAGCTGCCGGGCCTCCCACACCGTGTGCGTCAGCGGTTTCTGCGTGTAAACGTGCTTACCCAGCTTCAGCGCTTTGATCGTAGCCGGGTAGTGTTGGTGGTCCGGGATGGCGACCATGACCGCGTCGATGTTCTGCTGTTCCTTGTCTAGCATCACGCGATAGTCCTGGTACGGCCGGGCTTTCGGGTAGGCCTCGGCGAACCTGGGCATGTGCGTGGTGTCCACGTCACAGAAGCAGGGGCACTGCACCCCGAATTTGACCGTTTCCTCCAAGTGCTGTCCGCCGATACCGCCCAGGCCGATGTACGCGATCCGCAGGCCGCTGTAGGCGGTTTGCGGCGGCGCCACCGGCGGCGCCTCGGCCGGCGGGGTCGTCTGATCCCGGGCCGAACGCTTGCCCGGCGCGGCACAGCCGAAGTGTGTCGAACTGGCTAGCGCGATGCCGGCAGTGACGGCGTTCTTGATGAAATCACGTCGGGAGGAACTCAACGCCTCGTTCATCATGGACTCACTTTCCAGACTGCCTGGTCTTGGCCCGGACACGTCCGCGCCCGCGATTAAGCCAAAGCCCCGCCCCCAGACCCCCGGCGATGGCCGCACTGGCCGCCGTGCAGCCGCTGGTGATCAGGTCTCCGGGCAACGAGGGGATGTGTGTGCCACACGGCAACACCGCCGGATCGTACAGCACGGCGCCGCGGATGCAGCCGTCGGTCTGGCCGCAAATCGTGGTGCAGTTCGCAGCGAGCTCGCCGACCACGCGAACGCTGTCGCCGACGTGGAAATTACCGTAGTCCGAAAGCACGTACTGGCCCCCCCCGCCTGCGAAGAGCACGCACCGGCCGGCCTGGACGAGCGTGCCGCAGGCATCAAACGTGCCGACTGCCGGGCTGCTGGTCGGGGTATTGGTCTGGCAGACCGCGCCGGCCGCAGCGCTACAGGCGGTCAACAGGGCAGCCAGGCGTCCGGGACGGTGTTTTCCGGGCAGAAGAATCATCGACTCCAGATTATACCGCTGTGCGGGCCCGCACAATCGCCCGGCGCAACAGCGCGGCCAGCCAGCCGAAGTCCGCAGGCCGCTCGATCCAGTAGCGTCTGTTTTTGTGAAGGACAGTAGTTATTGGCGCGGTGCCAGGCCCGCTCGCGCGCGCAGGATCTCGTTCAGGCTGTCGCGCGCGGGCTGGTAGGTCGGGTCGCATTCCAGGGCACTGCGCAAGTGCCGGATCGCCTCGTCATATTGGCGCAGCCGCGCAAATACGAGCCCCAGGTTGTGCTGCACCAGCGCGTCCTTGGGACGCAGCAGCTCGGCCCGCGTCAGGGTAGCCAGCGCCTCCGAAACTCGGCCGGTCACGAGGTACGCAGCCCCCAGGTCGCTAAGCGCGGAGAAGTAGTTTGGCCGCAGGCGCACGGCGGCCTCGAGATGCGCGACGGCTTCGGCCGGGCGGTTCGCATCGACCAGATCGGTGGCCAGGTTGTAGTGCCCGACCGCGCAGTCCGGATTGGCGGCCAGCGTCGCCTGCCAGAGCGTCGGGCTGTCCTTGAAAACCAGACTGTGCCGCCAGGTCCCACTACCCAGCAGCAGCAACACGCTGCCGGCCACGACCGGCGCGCCCCACGTACCCGCGCAACCGAGCCGCGCGGCCGCGGCGGCGGCGAGCGCCACGACGAGCGTGATGATCCCCAGACTCGGCAGGTACTGAAACCGGTCCGCGACGAACGAGTGGTCCATGAATCCGAAATCCAGAAAGCCCAGCGTGGGCGCCAGCGTCCCGAAGTAGAACAGGCACGCGACGAGCGGGCCCTTGCCGATGCGGCGCCGGACCCACCACAACGCACCAACCAGCGCGGCGGCCGCGGTGGGGTAGAAGTATGGCCACGCCGCGTGCATGTTGATCGTCCAACGCGGATAGACGTGCACGAGGTTTATAGGCAGCAGCAGCTTGCCGAGATAGAAGCACGCCGCCCGCCCGGCGATCAGGACCCGGTCCACAGGCGTGTAGTGGGCCAAAAACACGGCGCCGCCGACGTGTTTGGACTCGATGCTCCAGGTGAGCAAACTGAACGCGGCACCGAGGATGAAAAACGGCAGGATGGGCAGAATATCCCGCAGCGTCAGCCGAGGCCGTTGCCACCAGACGATCAACAGCAGGGCCGCTGGCAGCGAGCAGGTCACCGTCTTGCTCAGCAGGGCCGCGACGAAGGCCAACAGCGCCAGGCCATAAGCTGGCCAACGGCGTGCGCACGGCTGGAGCGCGGCCAGTGTGTCCTCTGCCCGCGCCGCGCCGCCCCCACCGGCGGCGGTGGCGGTGGACACACCCAGCCGACAGAACCCCAGGTAAGCGCGCATGGCCAGCAGATAGAAGAGGGCGGAGAGCACGTTGCGCCGCTCTGTGATCCAGGCCACCGACTCGGCGTGCACTGGATGCAACGCGAAAATGGCCGCAGCAGCCCAGGCTCCGCGGACGCCGAGCCGCCGGAGCACAAGCCAGAACAGGACGGCGTTGCCGGCGTGGAGCACGACATTGACGACGTGGTAGCCCGTGGGCTGCAGTCCCCAGAACTGGTTTTCGATCCAGAACGTCGTGTAGCACAGCGGGTAGTATTGCACCAACACATCGGGTTCAGACCAAATGCGGCGCAGCCCGTCCAGCGTCCGCAGGTCATCGACGGGCATGACGTAGAGATTGTCGTCCCAAATGAAATCGGCGCGATACACGGGGATGTAGACGCTGCCGGTGAGCACCGCCAGCCCGAAAAGGCCCGCGAGCAGGACGCTGGTGCGCATGACCGGTTACCATAGAGGACCCCGCGGCGGTGAACAAGCGGCTCACGCCGGTCCGCGGGTACCGCCCCGCACCTGGATCATTGACTGTGTCGCTACCCATCCTGAACGACACGATCGTGGCCGTCTCGACCGGCTGGGAACCGGCGTTGTTGGGCGTGGTGCGCCTCAGCGGCCCGGACTGCGCCGCCTTGCTGCACCACGTCGGCGTAACGTTGCCGGACTCCACGCGTCCAACGTGCAGCGCGGTGCACGTGCGGCTGGATGCCCGGACCACACTGCCGGCCACGATATTTCGTTTCCGCGCACCGCACAGCTACACCGGGCAGGATGTAATCGAGATTCACACGCTCGGCTGCTTGCCCTGGCTGCGAGAATTGTGCGCCCGTCTGATGGAAGCTGGGGCACGCCGCGCGCTGCCCGGAGAGTTCACGGCCCGCGCCGTGCGCACCGGGCGCCTCG
>JAGVEP010000303.1 GCA_020058145.1 Phycisphaerae bacterium
GCAACAGGCTGCCGACGCCCAGGGCCAGCGCCCCGTCGCGGAGCGTAGCTCGCACCCGCAGCGTCTCGCCGACCTCCACCGGCCGGTGCTCATAGCGCAAGCCGATCTGTGCCAAGAAAAGCGTGAACGGCACCGCCATCACCAGCATGGGGCGCACCGCGAAGCGCAGCAGCCGCAGCGCCTGCCAGCAAATCTGCCCCTGGGCGCGGAACGTCACCCCCAGGTCATCGCGGAACAGCCGGCTCGCGAGCAAGTGGGCTGCGATCTGCCGGCGCGCGTCCGCGATCGCCTGTTGGTTCGACGTGTACCGCCAGATGTAGAGCATGGCGAGCCCGGTGACCGCGGACACGATCACGAGTGCCCAGGCCGCGCCCAGCGGCGCCAGCAGCGCAAAGAGCAGGTCACCCAGAATGACGCTGACGCGGATGACGCCGTCGATCACGCTGTTCATCTACGCTGTCCGCCTCGCGTTGGCCGTGCGGCACATCGCATGGCCTCGCGCGCTGCCGTTATTCGATGTAACCCAACCCGCGCAGCCGTTCGAGCACCGCCGGGTCGGTCTCCGCGCCTGGCCCCTTGGCCTCGTCGAGCTTGGCGAGTTCCTTCTCAAGGGCGTGGGCGATGAACTCTTCGGGACTGCTGTAGCCGGCCGCGGCCGCGTATTTCTGCACGCGTTCCAGCAGTTTCTTGTCCAATTTCACCTTGCCGCCAAACATGCGCTACCTCCTCGTCGTTGCGGCGCCGCGCTGCTCCGCGGGCCGCAGCAGGTCCCGTCCAGTCATCGACTCCGGCGCCGCCAGGCCGAACTCGGCCAGCACCGTCGGGGCCAGATCGATCAGCGCCGGGTCGTCCAGCACAATCGGCTGGTTGCAGAACAACACGCCCGGCACCAGGTCATGCGCGATGCAATGATCGGCGCTCCAGGCACTATTGTTGTCGATGACGACCGCCGGGTCGAAGTCGCCCAGGCAGGTGTTCCAGCTCGCGCGATAGCCGCGCTCGTAGCCGACAATTAGGTCCGGGGCCTTGGCCGCCTCGGGACCACTGTAGCACTCGTCCGTCCGGTACACGTGGCGGATCATCGGCTGATCGTTCTGCGGGTCGCGCAGCGCCAGCAGCTTGGCACTGATCTCGGCGAGCAACGCCTCACGCTGGCCCGGGTCCACGATCCCCAGTTTCTCGCGACCGCGCAGGTTCACGTACAGCCCGTTAAGCCCCAGGCCATAGGCCCGCGTGCGCGACCAGTCGGCGTCAACCAGCAGGCCGGTCCCCGCCGCCAGGTAGCCCTCCTGCCCCAGCCACGTATTCAGCCCCACGCCGCGGCGGAAGTTGGCGAAGCCGTGATCCGACAGCACCAGGATCGTTGCCGCGGTGCCCAGCTTCTCCCGGCAATGACCGACCGCCGTGTCGAGCCGCGTGTACACGTCCTCGAGCACGCCCTGGTACTGGCGGGCTTGCTCCGGCGTGCGGATGGGGTGCGGCTCATCCGAATCCCAGTAAAACATGTGCGCCTGGAGGTCCGAGCTGGAAAAATAGAAGAACAGCAGCCCGGTCTCGTAGCGGCCCAGCGCGTAGTCCAGCATGCGCAGATGCTCATCCAGCACCGCGGCCGCCTGCGTGCGGAATTCCTCGTCGCTTAGCACGTTCTGATCACGAGCCTTGAACGCTTCCGCAAAACCGACCGTCGCGAACGGCCCGATCCCGCGGCCGATGTCGCTGACGAAGCTCGGGGGCTCGCTGATGACGGTCTCGGGTGCCGTCGGAACGAAGTTCAGCGGCGAAACGTACAACGCCAACTCTGGCCGCACGCTCTGCAGGTAGAATTGCGCCATGGCGCGGAACGTCGGCCCCACCGGCGTCTTCAAGAAGTGCAGTTCCTGCCAGCCGCTCCACTCGCCCTCGTTCAGCACGAGTTCCACGCACTCGTCCCCGGTCGCGCTTGCGTTGGTGTACACCAGCTTGGCCACCGGGCGCTCGGGATCGGGATATACCGCGACATCAATCGTCATCTCGGGCGTCTGGGCGCGGTACTCGTTGCCCGGGCCCCGCACGCGCGCCGTGTGTACGCCGGTGTTCGGATCGCGCTCGAACGCGAGCTTCATTCCGCCGCCGAGGCGCTTCTCGACGTGCCGGCGGGTAGAAAAATGCTGATACGTCCCCTGCGACCCGAAGGCATCCGGTACGCCCATGCCCGCGAGACAGCACACGCAGCCGCAACTCGATGGGCTCGGCGGGTAATTCGCCGGCAGCCGATACATCTGCACCGGTACGCCGATTTGATCCAGATATTCCCAGAAGGGCGTCCCGCGCCGCAGCAGCTCGTTCCGCTCTGAACCCCGCGGGATGCGGTACGAGCCCACCTCCCACGGCTCTTTCTCGTCGTCGTTCACGATGCGATTCGTAGAGAAGTACGGCGTCGCCTGCTGCGCCGGGTCGCGATGAATGAAATCGAAAATCCCGTGTACTCCCGGCCCCGCACCGGTGATGAAATTCGACCACGCCACCGGACTCTGCGGCGGAATGCTGGTCGTCAGCGGCCAGTAACCACCCTCCGCACGCAGCCGCGCCATGTTCGGCAACCGTCCCTCTCCGAGCATCCGGCTGACGAGCGTGTAGTCCAGGCCGTCGCACCCCAGAATCACGACCTGCCGGCCGCGCGCCGCGGCCGTCGCGGCTCCCGGCTTCGAGTTCTTGCGGCACGCCAGAAACAGCGCCCCACCCGCCACGACGAGCAACAGAGCTGCCCACGCCGCACGCCGCATTACTGTGTCGCCCCTGTCGCTGCCGCGGTGCTGCCCATGTCGATCACGAGCGGCCGGCCATCGTAATTCGGCGGCACCGGCACGCCGAAGAGGTCGAGCGCCGTCGGTGCCAGGTCCATCAGCCGGGGCGACTCCGAAAGTACCTTGTGGCTACAGAACAGCACGCCTGGAATCAGCTCAGGCTCGATGCAGTGGTCGCCGCTCCAGGGCCGCGCGTTGTCATGGAAGACCGCCGGCGTCACTTTGCCGATCGCCGTGTCCCACGCCACGCGATACCCGCGATTGTAGCCGATGATCAGGTCGGGTGCCCCGTCGCGGTACGGCCCATGGTACACATCCTCGCGGTCGTGTACCCGCACGACTGCGACCGCGTTGGTTTGCGGATCGAGCATTCCCGTCATTTTCTCCACGATCTCGCGTTTGAGCTGCTGCGTCGCGGCGCCGGGCTCGACCACCCCGCGGGCCTCGCGTCCCTTCTGGTTAATGAACATACCCGCCAGACCCAGGGCATACGCGCGCGTCTGCTCCCAATCCACCGCCGCGAGGTACTTCGTCCCCCGTTCCGCGTCCGGCTTGAGCCGCATGTAGCCGTGCTCGATCAGCCACGCATTCAGATCGATGCCCCGCCGAAACGAGCCGAAACCGTGATCCGAGATCACCATCAACATCGCCTGGTCGTCGCCGGTGAGCACCTTCTCCATCGTCCGGCCGACCAGCGCGTCCATCCGCTCATACAGATCCTCAATCGCCTTCGGCCCGACTGCCGAACTGGGGGTGCCGTTCCGCCGCGCCGGATGATCCGGCTCCAGATACCGCCAGAACATGTGCTGAATGCGGTCCGTCCCGTCAAAAACGCACACGACCAGCCCGCGGCTGGTGTTGTCCAAGGCATCGAAGAACTGCTGTTCGCGCTCCGCATCGCACGACGTACACTGTTCGAGAAACGCCGCATCGTCGATCAAGTGCTCATTCAGCGCCCAGGTATCCTCGGCCAGGCCGAGTGTCGCGTAGGCGCCAAACCGCTTGGCCAGGTAGCTGCTGTACGCCGCCGGATACGCGATCGGCATCGCCGGCTTCTGCGGATCCAGGTTGATCGGCGTCACGTACAGCTCGAATTCCGGCTGCGTCGCCAGCAGCAGAAAGCGGCAAATTCCGTTGACTTTCACGCCGAGCCCGGCAGAAAACCGCACGGTGATCCAGTCGCTATACACGCCGGGTTGCAGCGGGTGCTTCGCGCCGCCCACCTCCAGCGTTGCCCCGGCGCCATCCTTCGCCAGGCGCACCACGAATGGCACGCGCAGCGAGCCTGAGCCCGGCACCAGGCTGTTCTCCGGCCCGATCAGCGCCGCCCGGATCACGTTTCCGTCGCGTTTGACGCGCACTTGCTCGCCGCCGGTCCGCTCACCGGCGCCGTTTGTGCCCGTCTTGTAGCGGCCGGGCTCCGCACCGGCCGTGCTGTAAAACGAGAACATGCCCTGCGTCCCGCGCAGGTCCGGCACGCACATCGCCGACAGCAGCACACCCCGACAGGGCTCCGGCGGGAACGTAATCGGCACGCGGATTACCGCCGTAAAGATGCCGTGTTCCCCCAGGTCGCGCCAGAAGGGCTTACCCTTCCGCAGCATCCGAATCTCAGGGCCGTTCAGTGGAATCTCATACCGGCCGATTTTCATCGTCCGCGTGGGCGGGCGAATCAGCACCGAGGACAGGCTCGGCAGATACGTCCGCCGCTCGGCGTTCAGAAAATCGTAAATGTTGTGCTTGCCCGGATTCACACCCGTCAGAAAGGTTGACCACGCCACTGGCGAGAGCGGCGGCGTCGTGGTCCCCAAACGCCGATAACTGCCCCGCGCCTTCAGCCGGGCCAGATTCGGCATGCGACCCTCGGCCATGAAGCGCTCAGCCAGGCTGGGCTCCATGCCGTCGAGCCCCAGGATCACCAGCCGGCGGATCTTCGCGTGCGCGAACGCCCGCCGGCCGCGAATCGTCCGAATCACCCAGCGCAGCGGCCATGTCAGCAGGGTCAACGCCGCGGCCAGCATCGTCCACATGATGACGAGCAGTGATGAAGTGATCGCGAAGCCCGCCCCAGGCCCGATATACGCCTCCGCCGGAGGCACACACGCCGCAACCAGCCCCAGCACGAGCAGAAACACCACGCCCTGGTGCGCACTCCGTCCCGCCGCGAACTGGCCCGCGCAGTCACGCCGGCGCGGCGCTGAGTGGACTCGCTCGGCGTAACTCAATTCTCGTGCCTCGCGTGCTTGCGGGATAACGACCGTGCCGGGTGGGAATGGCCCGTGCAAACGACAGACTGATTATATCCGTGTGCCCGGCACACTCAAACCGCACAGCGGCGGCGCTTGCCGGAACGGCCGCGAGCGACAATAATGCTGGTCTTGGCATCTTGACCCTGCATGGACGCGCCGGAGACGTGTGAATGGGAGCCTTGCTCGAATCCTTGCTTACGCTTCAGGACCTCGAGCTGCAAATCGTGGACATCCGCCGGCAACTGGCGACCCGTGAACGGGCGGTCGAGCGGCAAGCCGCCAAAGTGCGGGCCGCCGAACAGGCACTAGACGAGGAACGCGCCGCCTACAAACGCGCCCAGGCTCAGCAGGACGAGCTGGATGTTGATCTCAAGACCCGCCAGGCCAACGTGACCCGGCTGCGCGAGAACCTCAATTCCGTCCGCACCAACAAGGAATACGCGGCCCTCATGTCGCAGCTCAACAATGAGAAGGCCGATACGACCCGCCTGGAAACCCGGGCCTACGAGTTGCTGGAAGGCGTCGAAGTCCGCAAGCGGACCGTGGCCGAGCGGCAAGCGGCCGTGGACCACGATCGCCACCGGCTGACCGACATCCAGGCCCAACTCGAACAAGGCCGCCAGTCCTTCGCCGACCGGCTGGGCGCGCTCGAGCGCCAGCGTGGCGCCGCCGCGGAAAATATCGATGCGAAATCGCTCGATCTGTTCAACCGTATTTCCGAGCGCTACGAGGGCGAGGTGATGGCCCGCGTCGTGCGAATTCACCCCCGCCGGCATGAGTACATGTGTGAAGGCTGCAACATGGCCCTCGCCGCCGAGCGGGCGAACGCGCTGTTGACCCGCGACGACGTGATTACGTGCGGCAACTGCGGCCGCATCCTGCACATCAACAAAAGCGCCTAGACAGGGATCGGCGTGGCCTTACTTATCCACGTGGACGGCGGCTCACGCGGCAATCCGGGGCTCGCCGGCGCCGGCGTCGTCATCTGCGAGGACGGGGGCCAACTGCTGTTCGAAGCGGGCTATTTCCTCGGCCGGCAGACCAACAACTCCGCTGAGTACCACGCCCTGATCCGCGCCTTGGAGCGCGCCGGGCAGTGCCCGCCGCAGCCCGTCATCGTGCATTCGGACAGCGAGCTGCTTGTCCGACAGATCACCGGACGGTATCGGGTCAAAAGCGCGCTGCTGGCCCCGCTGGTACACCAGGTGCAAATGAACCTGCTCCGCATCGGGCACTGGAGCATCCGGCACGTCAGGCGTGATCAAAACGTACGCGCGGACCAGCTCGCCAACCTCGCGATGGACCGGCAGTGCGACGTCATCCTCTTTGACGTGGCCGCGGGCGGGAGAGTGGCGGCTCAGCCCGCACCGCCACGCGCGGTCCAGCCCGTGCCTCAGACGGCGGACGAGGGTCCGACGCTACTGACCGGAAAACCCGCGGTCCGCGTGACCGTGTCCCGTGCCCCGGCGACCGCTGCGTGCCCCGCCGACCTCGGCGAGCTCGGAGCGTTCACCGTTCAAGCGACTCTGCCGGTGGGACTCTGCGTCCACGCGGCTCACGCGCTGTTGCCGACGCTGCTGGGCATTCTGAACACCGACGCCGACGAATTTGCAGCGGTGCCGACGCTCACGGTCCGCTGCGGACGCCCCGGCTGTCACGCCGAATTCAGGTTGTCGCCCGTGCGCTCGCCGAATGGCAAGCCGCGAGCGTAGCGGGAGGGCGAGGCTCCTGCCGAGCCGCTTGCCAAGACCTTGTTGCCCACGTTCACGCCGACGGTTACATTCGCCCTGGATCGGGAGCTGACGGCCGTGACGAAACGCAAGGACGCGCCCAACCAGATCGCTCTCTTTTCGAATGCCGTACCGATCGGCTCCGCCACGGCTCGGCTGCGCCGCGCGCTCTTCATCCCCGCGTACCTCATTCAGGAGTCCAAGAAACGTGCGCATCTCTACGGCGAGGAGCTGACCCGGGCGCACGCGATCCTGCACCGCTGGCGCGATCTCGCGGCGAGCGGCGCACTGGCACACAAAGAGACGTCGCTCGATGCGGAGTTCTTGCGCGAGGTATTCACCGACGCGCTCGGCTACGCACCGGTGACGGCGGGCGCCGCCGCCGCCTACCAGCTTGAGCGCCAGTTCACCGTACCGGATGTTGGTACGGCCGACGGCGCCCTGGGCGCTTTCACCGTCGGCCAGCCCGCGCTGCCCGTGGTGCTCATCGAGATCAAGTCCGCGAACACCAATCTCGATACCGACCGATCGAGCGGCCGTACCGCGGTGCGGCAGCTCTGGGATTACATGAACGCTATTCCGGAGTGTCCCTGGGGCATCCTCAGCAACCTCATCAGCTTTCGCCTCTATCACCGTGACCATGGCTCGCGGGCCTTCGAGCTGTTCACGCTGGACGAGTTGAAAGACCACGGGCGCTTCCGCGAGTTCTATCACCTGTTCGGCCCCGGCGGCCTGCTCCCGACGCGGTCCGACCCCACCCCGCGGGCCGCAGCACTGTTGGTCCGCACCGGCGAACGGCAGCGCGAGGTCGGCGATGAGCTGTACGCGGCCTACAGCACCCACCGGCTCGAGCTGATCCGTCATTTGCACGACAAGCTCGGCAAACCGCTGGATTCCGCGATCGCTATTGCCCAGAAGCTGCTCGACCGCATCATCTTCGTCGCATTTTGCGAAGACCGCGGCCTGCTGCCACACAAGATCATCGCGCGGATGTGGCACGAGGTGCCACCCGTAGCGCGCGTCACCAACCCGCGCTGGCAGAACTTCCTGGACCTCTTCCACGCCGTGGACAAAGGCCACCGCGAGTTCAACCTCGAACAGGGGTACAACGGCGGCCTGTTCGCGCACGCCGACGAGGTGGACAATCTCCAACTCGAGGATGGCTGGACCGACTTTTTCCGCAGCGTCGGCAACTACGACTTTCGCGACGAGGTTAATGTCGAGGTTCTCGGTCACCTCTTCGAGAAGTCCATCACCGAACTCGAGAAAATCCGCGCCGGCGGCCTGTTCGGCGAGCTGTCCGCCGAGGCGCCTGGGCCCGCGATGCCCAAATCGGCGCAGCGCAAACGCTTCGGCATCTACTACACCCCGCCGGCGTTTACCGACTTCCTCGTCCACCAGACGGTGGGCGAACTGCTGCGCGAGCGCTTCGCCGCGCTCGCGCAACGCCACGGCGTGCTTTCGTCCGAGCCGCGCCCACAATCCGAGCCGCGCCCGTTAGGAAGCGGTCCCGCGAATGCACCCTTGGCCTACCATCGCGACTGTCTGACGACGCTGCGCAACCTCAAAATCTGCGACCCCGCCTGCGGCAGCGGGGCGTTTCTGATCCGTGCGTATGACTACCTCGAAGAGCAATATGCCGACGTGATCGACAACTTGATCGCGTGCGGCGACCGCGCCGCCCAAGAGCTCACCGATCAAATTCCGGACCTCATCCTCACCGGGAACTTATTTGGCGTGGACCTGTCACCCGAAGCCGTCGAGATCACGCAACTCGCGCTCTGGATTCGCTCCGCCCGGCGGGAACACACGTTGGCCAACCTGTCCGCCAACATCGTCTGTGGAAATAGCCTCGTCGATGACCCGGCGGTCCACCCCGCAGCGCTCAAATGGGCGGAGAAATTCCCGGCCGTGTTCGGCCGCAACGCCGCCGGCTTCGACTGCGTCATCGGCAACCCGCCTTGGGAAAGGCTGAAGTTGCAGGAGCGCGAGTTCTTCTCGCTGTCGGCCCCGGACATTGCGGCGGCGGTGAACGCGGCCGACCGGCGCCGGCTGATCGGCGAGTTGGAGCAGAAGAACCCCGAGTTGAACGCCCGCTATGTCGCGGCGCAGGAGAGCGCGGACCGCACGCTGGGTTACGCTCGCACGTCCGGACGTTATCCGCTCACCGGCAAGGGCGACATTAACACTTACGTGCTGTTCGCCGAACTGGCCCACAGCATCGTCGCCGCCGATGGCCGCGTCGGCCTGCTCGTCCCCTCCGGCATTGCCAGCGACGATACGACCAAGGAGTATTTCAGTACGCTGATGGGCGACAAGTCGCTCGTCTGCCTGTACGACTTCGAGAACCGCAAGAAGCTCTTTGCCGACGTGGACAGCCGGTTCAAGTTCTCCGCCCTCGTCTTCGGCGGCGCCCATGTCCGCGTCCCGGCGGCTGATTTCGTCTTCTTCGCCCACGACATGGACGACCTGAAGCCCCGGAGCCGGCATATCGCGCTCAGCGCCGCGGACATGGCCCTGGTCAACCCCAATACGCACACATGTCCGGTCTTCCGCTCCCGCCGCGACGCCGAGTTGACAAAGGCAATTTACCGGCGTGTCCCCATCCTGATCGACCACAACCGGCAGGCCGGCGGCAATCCGTGGGGCATCCGTTTTGTGCGAATGTTCGAGCAGGACAACGATGCCGAGCTATTCCACTCGGCCCAGAAGCTCGGCGAACTGGGCTACAAGCTCGATGGGAACCGATGGACGCGACGTACCTCGCGCTTCTTACCCCTCTACGAAGGGAAGATGTTTCAGGCCTTTGACCATCGCGCGGCTGGCGTGCTCGTCGAGCTTGGAAACTGGGTGCGCAAAGCGCAAACGGCTGATACCACGGTGGTGCAGCACCAGAACCCCGAGTTCGTGGTCCAGCCGCGGTGGTGGATTGACGCCCGGATCGTCGAGGAACGCATCCGCACGTTTGATCGCCCGGCCTTCCTGGGTTTCAAACGCGTGACCAGCCCCACGAACGAGCGAACGTTTATCGCTGCGTTTCTCCCGCGCGTTGCGGTAGTGCACACAGCCCCACTTATTGTCGTGGGTGATGACATGCGGCCACGACAAGCCTGCTGCTTCCTGGCCAACCTAAACAGCTTCGCGCTGGATTACGTAACGCGCCAGAAGATAGGCAACGTTGAACTGAGCTTCTTTATCATCGAGCAACTGGCGATTCTGCACCCCGACGCCTACGCCGAGCGATGTCCCTGGAAGCCGGCGCAGACGCTCGAACGCTGGATTTCCGACCGTGTTTTGAAGTTGACCTGCACGGCCAATGACCTGCTACCGCTGGCCGAGGCTGCCGGGTTCAAGGACGGCGTACATAAGTGGAAGCCCGACGAACGCGCCCAGCTTAAGGCCGAGCTCGATGCCGCGTATTTTCGCCTCTATGGCATCAGCCGCGACGACGCCGAGTACATCCTGTCCACTTTTGGCGGAACCCAGCGCCGCGATACCGCGGAGACCGGCGGGTACCGCACGGCGGAGTCGATTCTCGCGGCGTACGACGAGCTGGGTCTGTAGGGTGGGCACTGCCCACCAATGTCAAACAGATGGTGGGCAGTGCCCACCCTACGGGGATTCGCCCTTCCGAGCCAGCGCATCACATTCGAAACTGCGTTACAGCACCAGCTTATAACCCACCGCATGCGCCGTGAGGATGTGCCGCGGCTTTTGCGGGTCGGGTTCGAGCTTTCGCCGCAGGCTGACGATGTGGTTGTCCACGGTGCGGTCCGCCGGGCCGACGCCGACGCCCCAGATGCGGAGCAGCATGTCCGTCCGCGCCACGGCCTGCCCAAGATGCTCGTGCAACATGCGCAGAATTTCCGATTCGTAATAGCCCAGCGGCAGCTCGCCCTGCGGCGTGATGACAACCTGCCGAACCAGGTCCACCTGCCGGTCGTCCACCATGAACTGCGTGCGGGCGGCCTTGGCCGACTGCGTGGACCGCCGCAAGGCCGCGTGCACGCGGGCCAGCAGCTCGCGCAGGCTGAACGGCTTGGTCACGTAGTCGTCCGCGCCGAGTTCCGGGCCGCGGACCTTGTCGATTTCCTGGCCCCGCGCGCTGAGGATCACGATCGGCATCGTGTGACCCGCGGCACGGAGGCGTCGGCAAATCTCAAACCCGTCGATGTCCGGCAGCATGATGTCGAGCAGCACCAGGTCGGTCGGTTCCGCCGCCACCAGCCGCAGGCCCTCCTCGCCGGTCGCGCCATGGGCCACGGTGTGCTGCTCGAATTCGAGATTGTCACGGAGCCCGAGGGCGAGGTCGGGCTCGTCTTCGATGATCACGATTCTGGCCATGTCAGGTCTTCGCGTTGGCAAAATGGAGCACGGCCACCGGGCCGAACACCAGCACCGGCAGGGCCACAGCCAGCCGCGCAACGTAGATGTCGCTCGACACGCTGTGACACAGAAACACGCAAATGAAGCACACCCCGGTGAGCAGCAGCGCCTTGCCGCCCGCGACCAGCGGGTTCTCCGGCTCGCGCGTCAGGAAGAAAGGCACCGCCAGCAGGATCAGAATCCACATCATCAGCGGCTGCGTGAAGCGGACGTCGCGGGCCTTCGCGACCGCGGGGAGGTTGGGCAGGTTGCTGGTCTGGAGCAACGCGTTCATCTGTCGAATGCTCATGAGGTCGGCCCATTGCGCGGACTGACGCAACAGAATCTGCTCCGGCGACAACGTGAACGGGTATTCCGCCAGCGCTTCCCACTGGATGGGCCGGCCCAGTTCCGCGCTCCCAAACGCAGGCCCCATAACCTCGCGGGCGCCGCGGTCGAGCAGCCAGGTCTTGCGGTCCGGATCGTACCGGGCGGCGTCGGCGCGGATCAGGTTTTTCGGCGCGCCGTTGTCGTCCGGCTCGACGATGTACACCCCTCTAAGCGTACCTTTGCGGGTCTGTAGTTCTTGCGCCACGAGAATCGCGTGCCGGTCGTCCCGCACACACTGCACGTCCACGCTGCGAATGTCAGACAAATCGTCGTGCTGCCGCGCGATCTTGTGGGCGCAGCCCGGCACAATGAACTCGCTGTTCACCAACCACGCCGCCACCAGCACGACCGAGCACCCCAGAATTGGCACCGCCAGCCGCTGCAGCGGCACGCCCGCGGCCACCAGCGGCGTTAGCTCGTTGTTCTTGAGCAGCAGGGCGCAGGTGAAGCCGGCGGCGAACGCCATCATCACGCCGCCGAGTTGCCGGTAGTAGAGCGGCAGATTGAAGGCGTAGTAGTCGACCATGTTCAGCAGCACGTCGCGGGTGGACAGCGCGCGGTCCTTGGTGAACTCGTCGAGATTCACCAGCACGTCGCTGAAGACATACAACCCAAAGCCGACCAGCAGCAGGAGCACGTAGCTGCCGAGGAACGTCCGCGTGATGTAGCGGTCGATGGTCTTCATCGCCGCACCCCCAGCCGCAGCACCACGCCGTCTGTCAGCAGCACGAGCACCAGCCCGCCCCAGGTGACCAGCGGCCCGAGGCCAAAAGCGTGTTCGTCCTCGGTAAGTTGGCGTGCCAGCACCAGGACGATGAGCACGCTGAAAAACGGGGCGAGCGCGAGCGCAAAGGCCGCCAGGGCCCGCGCACCGCGGAACAGGACGCCGAGCGCGGCCCCCATCAAAAGCGTGACCAGCACGCTCGCCGTGTAGCCCAGCCGGAAGTTGATCGTCGCGACGAGCTGCCGGTCGAGCCGGGCGGCGGATTTTTGGAGACTGACGCGGCGGTCGCCAAGCTGTGGATGCGTGTCGATGGGGGTGTTAGGGTCCAGGACCATCGCGGGCGTGACGTCCGCCACGTCGCGCAGCACCTCAGCGGGCATCGTGATGCGGTCCAGAGTCAGTTTATCCTTGTGTCGCGGCTCGCCGTAACCCTTGCCGAGCGGCCGAAACTCGAGCACGTCCTGGCCCGGGGTCTGCGCGAGCCGCATTTCGACCAGCGGTCTTCCAGTCGGCGCGGGCAGCGGCACCAGGTCGAGGCGCTCGGCTTCGTAACGCGTCGGGGCGGGCTGTTTCGGCGACTGTACCTCGACGCGGGCCTTCGTCAGCGTCAAGCCGTTGCGGCCCGGCTCAAAGCTCGCCGCCGTCACGCGGAATTCCTGGTCGTATTCGTCGCGCAGCCGCAGGGTTTTCCCGTCCCGCAGATGATCCGCCGCGTAAGTGCCGAAACACTGCCGCGTAAGATCTCCCAGAAAGCCCTGCAAGTCGTTCTTCAGCCGCGGGCAGTCCCACGGCACGCGCCGCCAATAGAAGAGCGACCGCAAATCGGCGGTCGTCAGCCGGAACGGAGTTGGCAGCGGCACCGCCATGGGGCCGATCTGTTGCTGCTCGATCTCGGACGCCCGCTTGCCGACCTCGAAGTCCTGCCCGTGCCGCACGTGTACGGTCACTTCGAGCGGTGCGACGCGGGTGTCGAAGGCGCACAGCACGTGTTCGGCGACCGCGAAACGGACCAGGTCGCCCGCCTTGCCCACGTGCAGGAAGGTCGCATTCGTGATCAGCAGGTAGTGCAGACCCGCCGCGACCTCGAACTGTTTCTCACGCAGCGCCGCCTCGCTGACGCCTTGAACGCGCTCGGCCGTGATCGTATAGCGATCCTCGTCGCTGCGGCCGCGGTGAATGAACCCCTTGTATTGGAGCTGCTGGGCCACGAGGTCGCGTAGGTTGTTCCGTGCGAAGTTGTCGAGCCGCTGCATGAAACCCGGAATCACGAAGCTGCCGAGCAGCAGCGAAAACGCAGCTACAAAAACCGATAGCAGCATGGCCGAGAGAAACAGCCGGTGGATGTTGATGCCGGCAGCGCGGCAGGCGGTCAGCTCGTTGTCCGCGGCCAGCCGTCCGTACACCATCGTAGCCGCGAACAGGGCCGCCATCGGCATGGTCAGCGTGATGACGATGGGAATGAGCAGCGGCAGGAACCCGAAGACGTCCGCCGCGGACACGCCCTCGTAGCGCACGACGTTGTACAGCCCGCCACCCATCGTGAAGAGCACGGACAGGGTGGCCAAGGCGAGCCCGAACGTCTTGAGCAGCTCGCGCAGGACATAGCTGTGCAGCGTGACCATTCCCTGCAATCTACGTCCGCGCGCACCAAACCGCAACGTCGGCGCTCGCAGCTCTCCGACACGCCGAATATCATGGTGCGTGATGCCTGACTCGCGTTCAAAGCGACATTTTCGCTTCGCGACCCGCGCCGCCGGCGTGCTGCTGCACCCGACGTCGCTTGCGAGCCCGCACGGCATCGGCGACCTCGGCCGTGAAGCCCAGCGTTTCGTCGATTTCCTGCATGCCGCCGGACAAACGTGGTGGCAGATGCTGCCCATCGGCCCGACCGGGCCGGGGAATTCACCCTACAGCGCGCTGTCCGCGTTCGCCGGCAGCCCACTGCTGATCAGCTTGGAAAAACTCGCTGACGACGGGCTGCTGAGCAAACGCGACCTGCGCACGCCAGTGGCGCTGCCGCGCGAGCGCGTGCTGTACCCCGCCGTGACGCGCTTCAAGCTCGTCCGGCTGCGCAGCGCGTTCCAGAACTTCGTTCACGCTGGCGGCCTCACCGATCGCGAATTCGTCCGCTTTTGCGCGCAGCACGCGAGCTGGCTCGATGCCCACGCGGACTACATGGCTCGCCGCCGCACCGTAGGGTGGGCACCGCCCACCAATTCCAGCCACGCGGTGGGCAATGCCCACCCTACGGAAGCCGCTTTAGAACGCTTCCTCCAGTTCCAATTCGACCGCCAATGGACCGCCTTGAAACGCTACGCGAATGACCGCGGCGTCGGTCTGATCGGCGACCTGCCGCTCTTCGTCGCGCTCGAGAGCAGCGACGTTTGGGCGCACCCGGAGTTGTTCGACCTCGACGCGCGCGGCAAACCACGCACGGTCTCTGGCGTGCCGCCGGATTACTTCAGCCGCAGCGGTCAACTCTGGCAACACCCGCAGTATCGCTGGCCGCGACACGCGGCGAGCGGCTTTGCGTGGTGGCTGCAGCGTTTCCGGCGGCTGCTGGCGCTTTTTGACGCCGTGCGCATCGACCACTTCCTTGGTTTTCATCGCGTGTGGGCGGTACCGGGGCGCGCGAAAACCGCGCGACACGGAAAATGGGTGAAAACGCCCGGAGCCGCGCTATTCGCCACCCTGCGGCGGAAGCTCGGCCCGCTGGAAATCATCGCCGAAGACCTGGGCCTGGCCGTGCCCGAGGCGGTCGCATTGCGCGACCGCTGCGGGTTTCCAGGCATGCGCCTGCTGCACTTCGCCTTCGGCGACGATCCGGGCGACCGCTATAACCAGCCGCACACCTATCCGTACAACTGCGTCGTCTATCCCGGGACACATGACAACGAAACGACGGTGGGGTGGTTCGAGAACCTGCGGCGACGGCAGCACGCCGCCCATGAGCGTGCGCGGCGTTACCTGGGCACGTCCGGCCGCGAGATTCACTGGGACATCATGCGGCTGGCGCTGCAATCACCGGCCAATACCGCCATTATTCCCGTGCCAGACCTGCTGGGGCTTGGCAACGAAGCGCGCATGAACACGCCGGCGACGACACGCGGAAACTGGACGTGGCGGCTGCAACCCGGCCAGCTCACACCCGCTGTCGGGCGGCGCTTGCGCGAGTTGACGGAAACGTATGGACGGTTGGGAAGCTAGCGTGGAGCACCGGCAAGATGCCGATGCTCCAGTTTACGTGGCTCCCGGCTTGAAATACCGCCCACGGAACCGCTCGACGGGGTACTTCTCCCCATTTTTCGCCACCTTGGCCGCGACCGCGGACGATAAGTCGATTTGCAGGGCGTTGGCGAGTGACAGCACGTAGCACGCCACGTCGGCCACCTCGTCGATGATCTCGGCCCGCTGCGTCGCGTTGGCCAGCACGGCCGCGGTCTCCTCGCTGCGGACCCACTGAAAGTGCTCCATCAGTTCCGCGGCCTCAATCGCGATCGACATCGCGAGGTTCTTCGGATCGTGGTAGCAGCCCCACTCCCGCACGGCGACAAAGTCGGCGATGAGCTCGCGGAGTTGAGCAACGCTGGTCGATTGATCGGACATGCCGGGATCGTCGGCGAAGCAGCCTGGGCGGTCAACCCGCCTGCAAGCGGTGACGAAGGCGACGCCCATCGACGGGCAAAAGACATGCCGAGTATTTCGACAGCCTCCAGCGCTCGCGGCCCTGAGCCGGCGCCGCTGGAATGTTGCCACGCGGACGGCTAGATTGCCCCCGTGGCGAAGGGCGCGTCTTCAACACCGAGGTCAGGTGCGGAGCCCGAGACCGAACGGCTCACGCCCGCGATGCGCCAGTACCGCGAGCAGAAGGCCCAGGTACAGGACGCCATTCTGCTCTTCCGCATGGGGGATTTTTACGAGTTGTTCTTTGAGGACGCCGAGCTGGGGGCCCGCGTGCTGGGTATCGCACTGACGACGCGCGACGGCCAGACCCCGATGGCGGGTATTCCGCACCACGCACTGGAGGGCTATCTCGCCAAACTCGTCAACGCGGGCCACAAAGTCGCAATTAGCGAACAGATGGAGGCTGCGAGCCAGGCCAAGGGGCTGGTCGAACGGGCGGTGATTCGCATAGTCACGCCCGGTACGCTGACCGAGGATGGGCTGCTGGATCGCACGCGCAGCAACGTGCTCGCCGCGCTTGTGCAGACGCCCCAAGAAACCGGCCTGGCGGTTCTGGAGCTTTCGACCGGCCGTTTCGACGTCCAGCTTTGCCCCGCGGCGCGCGTGCTGGACGAGCTTGTGCGCGTTGACGCGGCGGAAGTCCTCCTCCCGGAGCCGACCGCGGCCGGGCGGCATCCCCTGGCCGGCGAAATCCTCGCCCGCCTGCCGGCCGCCATCACCTACCGCGGGGCCACGGATTTCACGCCTGAGCGCGCCAGCCAAATCCTGCGTGCCCATTTCGAGACTGCGGACCTCGAAGGCTTCGGCTTCGACCACATGGACGCGTCGCTCCAGGCCGCGGGCGGACTGCTCGCCTACGTCCGCGAGACGCAAAAGGGCGCGGCGGCGCATCTGCGGCCGCCCCGGCGGCAGGCGGCGGACGAATTCATGGTCCTCGATCCGGTCACGCTCCGGTCGCTGGAGGTCGAACGCACGCTCCGGACCGGTTCGCGCGACGGCACGCTGCTCGCCGCGGTCGACCGTACGAGCAACCCGATGGGGACGCGGCTGTTGCGGAACTGGCTCTGTTATCCGCTCCGCGCTGCGGACGCCATCCGCCAGCGGCAACGCCTGATCGGCCTCTTGCGGGAGCAACC
>JAGVEP010000247.1 GCA_020058145.1 Phycisphaerae bacterium
CCTGCGGCGGGCAGAGCCCGCCCTACACTCTCGTGCGCGGGGCGAGTAAACTGCCGGGATGTTCGATGCACTGACCAACAAGCTGGGCAGCGTGCTGACGAGTTTGCGCGGGCGGGGGCGGATCAGCGCAGACAACGTGCGCGAGGCGATGCGCGAGATTCGCACCGCGCTGCTCGAAGCCGACGTGAATGTCGAGGTCGCCCGCAAGTTCTGCGACGACTGCACCCAGAAAGCTCTGGGTATGGAGGTCATCAACACCCTCCGGCCCGAGCAGGTGATGGTCAAGGTCGTTTATGACGAGCTGGTCGGGCTCATGGGCCCGATCGATGTACACATCCCGTTCGTCTCAAAGCCGCCGACGGTGATCCTGATGGCCGGGCTGCAAGGCTCGGGCAAGACGACCACCTGCGCCAAGCTCGCCCGCTACTGCATGCAGCGCGGCAAGAAGCCGATGCTTGTCGCCGCCGACTTGAAGCGGCCCGCGGCGATCGACCAGCTCGAAGTGCTTGGCACGCAGCTCGAGGTGCCGGTCTACGTCGAGCGCGACCACCAGAATCCCGTCAAAGTCTGCCGGAACGCCATCAACGACGCCAGGAAACGCGACCGCGACGTCGTGATCCTCGACACCGCCGGCCGACTGGCGATTGACGAAGAGATGATGGCGGAGGTGGCCCAGATCGCGCAAACCACGTCGCCCCACCAGATTTATCTGGTGCTGGACGCGATGACCGGGCAGGACGCGGTCAACACCGCGAAGGCGTTTGACCAGCGGCTGGAGCTCGACGGCGCGATCCTGACGAAATTCGATTCCGATACGCGTGGCGGGGCAGCGCTTTCGGTCAAGTCGGTGACCGGCAAGCCAATCAAGTTCATCGGCGTGGGCGAGAAGCTGGACGCGCTCGAGGAATTTCACGCCGAGCGAATTGCGAGCCGGATTCTGGGCATGGGCGACGTGGTCTCGCTGGTCGAGAAGGCGCAGCAGTCGTTCGACGCCGAGGCGACGGCCAAGACCCAGGAGAAGATGGCCAAGGGGACGATGGGGCTGGATGATTTCCTGACCCAACTCGACGGCATGCGCAAGATGGGCCCGATGAAGTCCATCCTCAAGATGATCCCCGGCGTCGGGGCGGCGATGGGCAACGTCGACCTGCCGGAGGAGGACCTCGACCGCATCAAGGGGATCGTCCATTCGATGACGCCGCAGGAGCGAAAAAACCCGGACGTGATCGACGCCTCGCGCCGCCGGCGGATCGCGAAAGGGGCCGGCGTTGAAGGCCCGGAGGTCAGCGGGCTGGTCAAGCAGTTCACGCAGATGCGCGGGCTGATGAAGCAGATGGCGGGTATGGGCATGGGCGGCCGGCTGCGTATGACGCAACAGCTCGCGAACATGGGCATGCTCGACGGCGGGATTCCGAAGATGAAAAAGGGCACGACGAAGTACCAGCCGCGGAAGACGGAGCGGAAGAAGAGGCGGAGACGGTAGGACGGGGTGCTCACGTGCATGACACCGGTCGCACACGGCGCGGACACCTGCTCCTCGGGGCCGTCGTTCTGGTTGCGCTGGTCCTGCGCGTCCTGCACTGGTGGGGCCAGATGCGGAACAACCCCTTCTTCTGGAACCCCACGATGGACGACGAGATGCACCATCTGTGGGCGCAGCAGATTGCCTCCGGCGCGGGGCTTGGGCCGCGGCCGTTTTTTCGGGCGCCACTCTATTACGGACTGCTCGGCGGGCTCTACAAACTGATCGGGCCCAATATCGCGGTGGCGCGGCTGCTGGGGTGCGTGCTGGGGTCGGTGACGTGCTATTTGATTGCGCGGCTGGGGTGTGTGCTCGTCGGCGGCTCGGCAGGAGCCTCGCCGTCCGTCGTCGGCCACGGAGGGCCGACGCTACAGAACGTCGGCCACGGGGGGCCGACGCTACATGGCGTTGCGGCGGGCGTCGTCGCCGGGTTGCTCGCGGCGGTCTACTGGCCGCTGATTCACTACGACCAGTTGCTGTTGACACCCGTCGTTGAGCTGTTCTTGAACGTGCTGCTGCTGCTGTTGCTCGTGCGGGCTGGAGGAGTACCGAGCGCTCCGCAATTGGTGGGCAGTGCCCACCCTACGGTACTCCGGCCGGTACAGAGCCCGGCCGCTACGGAGGGGCCGGTACAGAGCCCGGCCGCTACGCCGCGCGCGGCAACGGTTTCCAGCCGGTGGATGGGCTGGCGGTGGCTGGTGTGCGGAGTTGTGTTCGGGCTGGCGGCGCTGGCGCGGCCGACGATTTTGGCGTTTGCACCGTGCATTGGGCTGTGGATTTGGTTGGCTGGTAGATGGCAGGCCGGTGGTATTCTACGGCCGACACGGGGGTCGGCCGCTACGGACCGGCCGGTACAGAGCCCGGCCGCTACGGACCGGCCGGTACAGAGCCCGGCCGCAACGGAAAGTGTGGCACGGGCTACGGAAAGTGTGGCACCGGCTAATAGCCGGTGGCGGGCTCTGGCGTTGATGTTCCTGGGGACCGTTATCACGATCCTGCCCGTCACCCTTCGCAACCGCATCGTCGGTGGCGAATGGGTCCTGATCGCCTCGTACGGCGGGGTCAACTTCTACATCGGGAATAACGCGCAGGCGGACGGTATCGCCGCCATCGTGCCCGGTACCCGCGCGGACTGGCAGGGGGGCTACGAGGACACCCACCGCATCCCGGAGCACGAGCTCGGGCGGAAGCTCACCGAAAGCGAGGTCTCCAGCTACTGGTTCCGCAAAGGGCTCGCCTGGATTCGCAGCGACCCGGCGGCCTGGCTCCGGCTCACGCTCTGGAAGTTCCGGCTGCTGTGGACTGCGGTTGAAATCCCCAACAACCAGCCGGACTGGTTCTTCGCCCGCCGGTCCGGGATTTCCGTTATTTACTGGCTGAGCTTCCCGGCGCTCGCCTGCCTGGGGCTCGCCGGATTGGTGGTCATAGCGCGAAATTGGCGGATTTGGCTGTTGCCGCTGCTGTTTTTGCTGGTGACACTGGGAACGGTGCTGATTTTCTTCTGTCCAGGGCGCTATCGTCTGCCCGCGCTGCCTGTGCTGATATTGCTGGCGGCGGCGGGTCTGGCGCGGTTGCCGGCGCTTTGGCGAGCTCGTCGGCTGAAGTCGCTCGGTGCGTACGTCGTCGTCGGACTGCTCGCGGCGGCATTTGTGCAGACGTGTCCGCCGGACCAGGCCTCGCACGAGCGGCAATGTGACGGTCGCGGGCACTACGATCTTGGCTTGCTCTGCGCGCGGCTCTCTGAAGCGCAGCCGGCGATGCGCGATGTGGCCACCGAGCACTTGCGCGCGGCCCAGCGGCTGCG
>JAGVEP010000460.1 GCA_020058145.1 Phycisphaerae bacterium
CGGCACACGTTCGGGCAGGTGCAGCAGCTCGAAGTGCGGCCGATGATGGGCGTTGTACCAGGTCTCGAGCGCCGGCGTCGCGGTTCCCAGTACCACCGGCACCTGCTCGAACTGCCCGCGCTTGATGGCCACGTCGCGGGCGTGATAAAACGGCGCGGCGAGGTTCTTGAAGCTCGGCTCCTGCTCCTCGTCGACCACGATCAGTCCGAGCCGCGGAAACGGTGCAAAAACCGCGCTGCGCGTGCCGATCACCACGTCGACCGCCCCCGCCGCAATCGCCGCCAGCGTGTCCTCGCGCACGCGCGGTGAAAGCTGACTGTGCAAAACGGCGACACGTGCGAAACGCCGCGCCAACCGTTGCACAATCTGCGTCGCGAGCGCGATCTCCGGGATGAGCAGGATGGCCTGACGTCCGGCTTGCACGGCGGCGCGCAGCGTGCGAACATAAACCTCGGTCTTGCCACTGCCCGGCACGCCGAACAGCAAGAACACGTGAAAACCGTCGGGCTGGGCCAGTCGCGCGGTGATGCGGTCGCCGGCGGCCCGTTGCCCCGGCGTGAGCTCGTAGGCGTCCTCGGCACACGGCTCAAGCGGTGCGGCGGCGGGACAGACCGGACCGAGCCGCGGCTCAGCGCAGATCAGCACCTCAAGCAGGCCGCGCGCACACAGTGATTGGACCGTTCCCACGCCAACCTGGGTCTCGCGGAGTACTTCGTCACGCCGGCGCTGGCCACCGGCCACGGCCGTCAGAACCGCCGTCTGACGTGGCGTGAGCTGGTCCGGCCACGGCGCGCCGGTGGTCCGCAGGTAGCGTACTTTCTGCACGCGCGGTTTCCGCGCCCGCAGCGGCCATACGGCGGCAAACATGCGCCAGGGCGGGCACACGTAGTATTCGCTCGACCACAAGCCCAGTTCCACCAAGCGCTCAGAAAACCAGGCCGGTCCGGGTTCGGAGTGCAGAATCGGCCGGCGCGTGTGGTTCCACGCCTCGTCGCTCACCCGCAAACACAGGCCTTCGACGGGGTGCCCGCCGCGGCCGTGCGGCACGCGTACGGTCGCACCAGGGCGCACCTGCTCCAGCAAGTCCGGCGGTACCGCGTAGGTGTAGAGTCGCGTGGTCCGAATTTTGAGCGCCACGGTGGCGACGCGGTGTTGCCCCGCCTGGCCGGGGCTCGGCATCAGCCACAGTTGCCGGTCGCGCACAGGTGTCTCTCGACGGGTGCTCACGTGGACCTCGCTGCCGGTTATCGGCCGCGGACGCGGCGGGCGGATACCGACTCGGCCATGCAACTGGAACAGCATACTTCTTCAGCCGATGCAAGGAAAAGGCGTGAGACGCGTCGTCACTTGGGCGCTGCGCCGGCCACTACGAGTAACGCCGTGCACGAGTCCGAGAAAACCCCTCTCATCGTTGTGGATGACGACGAGGCTACCCGCAAGCTGCTGCAACGCCAACTGGAATTGGCCGGCTACCAGGTCAGAGCGTTCAACGATGGCCGCGCCGCGCTCGAGGCAATCCAGACGCTGGGCGCCGGTATGGTCATCTGCGATTGGTCGATGCCGGAAATGGACGGCATCGAACTCGTCCAGGCGTTGCGCGAGATGGAGGAGCTGCACGTCCTGGGGCACGTACACTTCATCCTGCTGACGGCCCACAATGGCAAAGAGCGGATTGTCGAAGGGCTCAAAGCGGGGGCGAGCGACTATCTGACCAAGCCGTACCACGTCGGGGAACTCATGGCGCGGATCGCGGTCGGGCAACGCATGTTGGCGCTGCGCGAGGAACTCCTGCACCACAGTCTCGAGCTCCAGAAGACCAACGCCCAGATGGCCGTGCTGGCCGGCGAACTCGATCGGCTGGCGAACACGGACGGCCTCACGAATCTGCCGAATCGGCGGTGCTTGTTCGAGCAACTGGAAAAGAGCTGGGCGACGGCCGACCAAACCGGTCAACCGCTGAGCTGCGTCATGCTCGACATCGACCGGTTCAAGAGCATCAACGACACCTACGGACACGCCACCGGAGACACCGTCCTGAAGGCGGTCGCGGACGCGATTCGAGACCACGCGCAGCGAACGGAATGGTGTGGCCGGTTGGGCGGCGAGGAATTCGTGCTGTTCTTTCCAGGCTCGGCGCTCGCCGCGGCTGCCCAGGCGGCCGAGCAACTCCGTAACGACGTGGCCGCAAAGCCGGTGCGCAGCGGCGAGCATCGAATCGGCGTCACGATCAGTTGCGGGGTCGCCGAAAAAACCGTCGTGGCCGCGTGCGCGGACGACATGATCCGCAACGCCGACGCCGTGATGTACACGGCGAAGGAAAACGGCCGCAATCAGACGTGGGCATACGCGGATGACGACCAGGCGCACCCCGTCAGAAACGGGGTGATCGTGGCCGCGGAGGGCCTGCCAGCCGCCACGCCGACCACGTCTGTATCGCGCGCCCGCAACCGCCCGCCGGAGGATCGGGTAGAATCAACGCATGCGCATATTGATCACCAATGACGACGGCATCTATGCGCCGGGCATCGAGGCGCTGTACCGCGCGGTCGCCGACCTCGGGCACGTCGACGTCGTCGCACCGGAGGACGCCCAGTCCGCAATCGGGCACGCTATCTCCGTGCTCAAGCCGATGCTCGTCCGGCCGGTGCACGTCAACAACGTCTTTCACGGGTGGAGCGTGGCGGGTCGGCCGGCGGACTGCGTCAAGCTCGCGATGATGGAGTTGCTGAAGCCGCCGCCGGACCTCATTCTGAGCGGGATCAATGCCGGTGCCAACACCGGGATTAACGTGCTGTACAGCGGGACGATCGCGGGCGCGATGGAAGGCGCCCTGTTCAAGGTCCCCGCACTGGCGTTCTCGCTCGAGCTGTCGGACACCATGGACTTCGCCATGGCCGGCCGGATCGCGCGCACCATCCTCGATCACTGCCTGGCGGCCGGCGTACTACCCGGAACTTGCCTGAGCGTGAACATCCCCGCCCTCAAACACGGCTGGCCGCGGGGCGTGCGTTGCTGTCAGCAGGCGCCCGTCAACTGGGAAGAACACTACCTGTCCGAAAGCGATGGTGACGGGCACATGATTTACCGGTTAAACGGCCGGCTGCCCGAACACCACGATTGCCCCGATACCGACCTGGCCGCGATTCGCGAGGGCTACGTCGCGATTACCCCCCTGCGGGCCGACCTCACCGATCGGCAGCGGCTACGGCAAATCGCCGGGTGGCATTGGCCGGGGTCGTTTCCGTAGCGTCCCGCGTCCGTCCAAGGCCGCAGACGACTCAGAACACGAAGCGCCAGCGAGTGAGTTCGGAACACGAAGCGCCAGCGAGTGAGTTCGGAACACGAAGCGCCAGCGAGTGAATTCGGAACACGAAGCGCCAGCGAGTGAATTCGGAACACGAAGCGCCAGCGAGTGAGTTCGCCTGTTTTTGCAATCTCGCTCGGGCGGTCTGGTCCTCTACAAACGGCCGACGACGGTATTCAAGTTGTTTGTTCCTGGCCTCTTGACCTGCACCGCTCTGCCGGCCTATAGTCTAGCAATCCGGGCGGACTGCCCGGGGCCAGACAGACTGTCGGAATACCTCCTCCGGAGTATTTCGACAGCTCACGGAACGCCTGGCGTCCCACCGGCCCCCCAGGGGACGATGCCGCGCCAGGTCATCGGC
>JAGVEP010000465.1 GCA_020058145.1 Phycisphaerae bacterium
CCGACGCTGCTGGCCCGGCGCTCGATCACGTCTCCGCCCCTATTCGTGAGGGGAAAGAAGCCCCAGGAGGGGGCCTGGGGAAACCTGCGGAGCCGGTTTCCCCAGAATCAACCCACGAATTCTGCTGAAGAACCTTTTTCCACGGGGCCGGCACCGCAAGTGGTGACTACGTTTTGCGAGAAATCCAAGCCGGGCCGACACGGCCCGGCTCGGATTCCTTTGCCCCCGCGTCAGGCGTTACTGGCCGCTCAGAATCGCCACGAACGCGTTGATGTCGTCGAAGTCCACGGCGCCATCGCCATTGCAGTCGGCGTTGTGCCAGTAGCAGTCCGGATACACCGCCTCGTAGCCGGCCTGTCCGCTCAGCGCCAGCACAAACGCGTTGATGTCGTCGAAATTGACGGCGCCGTCGCAGTTCAGGTCGCCGAGGACAAACTCGCAGGCGTCGCCGATGCCATCGCCATCCGTGTCAAGTTGTCCCGGGTTGTATACGGTCGGACAGTTGTCGCAACTGTCCGCAACACCGTCACCGTCCTGGTCGGGCGAGTCGGGGTCGCAGCAATCGCCGATGCCATCGCCGTCCGAGTCGATCTGGTCCGGGTTATAGACCGTTGGGCAGTTGTCGATGCCGTCGGGCACACCGTCGCCATCAAAGTCGCCCGGCGAACCGGGGCCCAGAAGCACGCGCACCTCGTACAGCCCCGCGGTGTAGCTATAGCCCTGTACCGCGACGTAGTAATCGCCGGCGGCGTCCGCGGGCACGTAGTACAGCACGCGGGCCCAATCGCCGTTGCCGGACGGCCCACCATACGACCAGCCGGTGAACCCGAGGTAGGACAAAGCGTCCGGCGCGTACAACGATCCGCCCACCAAGCCCGAATCCGGACTCGTGAGGGCACGCACTTCGATGGCGTACACCCGCTGCGGGTCCGCCGTGAAACGGAACCAGTCCAGGTCCGCGCCGTGGCCGATCATCCCGCCCGTGGGCGTCCCGTCGGTCGGGATGGGTGTGGCCGTCGCGGCGTCATCGCCATGGTCGTCCGGCGGGTTGAGTCCCAGGTCCAGCACGCGCAGCTCGTAGGTCCCGCCCGAAAACTCGACGGTGGACTCGACTAACACGTGGTAGACGGCGCCGGGACCTGCGGGCACCCCGTACACCAGCCCTTGCCAGTCGCCGGGCCCGCCCGGCCCGCCATAGGACCAATCCGTGAAATCGAGCTGGTACGGACCTTCGAAGAGAACCGCCAGGGCCAGCCACGTGTCCGGGTACGTCAGCCCGCGGATCTGCACGCTGTACAGGTGCTCCCCATCGGCATTGAAGGTGAAGTAGTCATAGTCGCCGGGATAATTCACCAGGCCGGTTGTGACGGTGCCGTCCACGGGTACCGACGTCGCTCCGGTGCGCATCCCGCTGTGGTCATCACTGTGCAGTCCGCGATCGGTGATTCCCAGCGCCAGGTAGCCGACGTACGCGGCCGTCGATGACGTGATCCGCACGAAGTACGTGCCGGTGGCTGGCGCGACGAAACTGCGTTCCTCAGAGCTGTAGAGAGTCCACGCGGCCAGCCCGGTTGCGCAGTCCGCGTCGATGATCTCCACGAGCACGTAGAACGCGGCCGACGGCGCCAGCTTGGTCAGTTCGTAGCGATTCCCCGCCTCGGCGAAAAAACTCAGCCAGTCCTCGTCCGCCTCCGGATCGATGATCACGTCCGTCACGGTGCCGTCGGTCAAGACGGGCGTAGCAGAGAAGCAGTCGTTGCCGTGGTCGTCGTCGCCGCCGGCGCCCCCCAGGTCGGTCACCCGCACTTCGTAGGGTCCCGTCATGCCCGGCCAGCCACTGACGCGCACGTGCAGGTCGCCGTCCATGCCCGCGGGTACGTAGTACCGCACCTCCATCCAGTCACCGGGCGGCCCGCCAGGGTACGTGTAGGACCACGTGCCCCCGATATGGCCGATGTCGCGGTAGAGTTCTGCCGAAACGTACCAGTAGCCACCCGTCGTCTGGGCGCGCACTTCCATCTGGTAGAGCCGCTGCCCCGCAGCGCTGAACTGGAACCAGTCCACATCTCCAACGTAGTCAGTGAGTCCCGTGAGCACCGTGCCGTCCGTCGGAATCGGCGCGGCGCCAGCGCGGGCGCCGCTGTAATCGTCGATCGCGGGCCCCTGGTCGGTCAGCCCGAGCTCGATGTAGCCCACGTACGCGCTCGCATAGGAGGCGATGCGCACGTAGTACGTGTCGCTGGTGGGCGGCACGACGCTGTGCTCATCCGGACTGTAGTAACCCCAGTCCGCCAGCACGGTCGCGCAGTCCGGCCCGAACACTTCGACAACGTAGACAAAGCTGGCCGACGGGGTGAACGTCGTCGCGTCGTAGCGGTTGCCGCCGACTGCGTTGAAACTCAGCCAATCCTCATCCAGGGCGGGATCGATGATGGCCCCGACGACGGCACCGTCCGTTGTGATCGCGGTCGCCGTCGCACATGTGTCCCCGTGATCGTCGATCGCCAAAGCCGGCCTGCCGCACAGGCCTAGCCAGCACAAAAGAACTCCTGCTACGCATGGATGCTTCACGATTCTGCTCCGATCCTGCAAAAAGTGGGACGTTGCACGGTGCTGCCCAGCGCGCTTCGACCAGCTTCCCCGGTCGAGCTACATCGTTCTGTAGGGCGTGGCCCGAATCGGCACCGTGTCAGTCCTATTGTACGCCACGGTTCGCCGAAAGCAAACTCAGGCAGCGCCCCCTACAGGTTCCGCAAGCTGGGCCGGAGCGTGACCATTGCGCGAGACTTGACCGCCGGGAGCGCGACGCGGGCAGCCGCGGTCATGCCGCGCTGCCCGCCGAGGCTGTTCCACTCCGACGTGTCACGGCGCTGCCCGATTGAGCCGACCGAGCAGCATCGGCCGCCGATTCAACGGCTCAAGAGCGCCACAAAGGCGTTAATGTCATCGAAGTTGACCACACCGTTATCATCACAGTCTGCGTTCATGATGTCGCAGTTGGGGTAGGCCATAGCGTAGCCAGCGGGATCACTTAGCGCGAGCACGAAGGGGTTGATGTCGTCGAAATTGACGGCTCCGTCGCAATTGAGGTCGCCGGTCTCGAATTGCTGATCGACAACCTCCAGCTTGACGCCGAGAGGCTCGTAGCGGACGCGCCAATAGCGACCGGCCGGCAGCGTCGGCAGGTAGACCGGGTTGAACTGCCCCGTATGGGCGCTGTATCCGACGGGCCAGAAGCTGTCGCCGACATTGGGCACGAAACCGGAAGTGAGGCGCACGTCGAGCTCGCCGGCGAGATTCGCCGTACCCTGTACGCTCAGGCGGTCGTAGTCGTTCGTGGATGTCCCGTGAATGCGGATTCGCAGTTCGGCCGCCGAACTGGCCGTGAAGTCCCCATTGACGTAGAAGTGTCCCGACGGCAGGCTGCTGTACGAGGGCAGCAGGTAGTTGTTGTTCTCCATGTCCCCGAACAGGTGGGCGTAGTCGGACCCAGGCCCGCCGGCGTACATCGGACCGTTGTTAACCAGCTTGCTGTTGTTCCCAACGTCGATATGGGCTCGCGGCGACATCGAGAGGTTGCCGTTGTTCTCGACGGCGTTCGCGTAGCCCGTGCCCGTGGCGGTAATCCAGCGATCGGTCGGGATCGTGATCGTCGCTTGGTTCACGAGTCGAAGGCAATCGAAGTCGCCATAGATGTTGAACGTGCCGTAGTTCGTGAGCCGGCCCAGAGTGAAATCGCCCTGGTAGTACTTGAACGTCCCGTTGTTGGTCAGCAGGCCCCGGAAACTGCCGCCGTTGGTCGCGGCGCTACCCATCTGAAACGTGGCGTTGTTGGTGAAATTACAGATGTAGTAGTTGCCGCCGCCGGCGTACTTGCCGCGGAGAATCGCGTTGCGCCACATTGTGACGTTGCCGGCGTTATTCGTGAACGTGTTGGCGCGGCAGTCGGCGCTGTTGTCGAGGTTGATGCCCTGCGACGAGTCGTTGGTGAAGCTCGACGTTGACATCGTGCCGCCGTCCTGGTCGTAGTAGCCGGTGTGGTTGATCACGCTGGCGGCCGAGAACCAATCGGCGGTCGTACCCATGTAGAAGTAGCTTGACTGATACGGGTCTGTGGTACCCTTCCAGATCTCCAGGTCGCCGGTCACTTCGACCGTGCCACCGCTGTTCTGCTCGTACTTGCCCAGGGTCTGCACACCGACGAGCAGATCGCCGCCGACGGACAGCTCCGGATCGCCGTCAGTATCGCTGATCTTGTACCAGGACCTATACGGATGAGTACCTTGGCACCCGACGTTGACGTTTGAGGTCGTGGTGACGGTGCCACCGGTCTGCGTGAAGTAGCCATCGCCGTTCCAGGCGATCGAGATGTGGTCAGCGTTCAGCACGCCGCCTTTCATCAGGTAGGTGCCGCTGCCGCCGGTGTTCAGGCCCAAGTGCAACGTGCCGCCGCCGTCCGGACCGAACGTGCCGCCGGTCTGTTCGAAGGTCCCCACGTCGCCATTGCCGATGACGGCGTAGTACGTGGTCGTCAGCGTGCTGGTGCTCAGCGGACCTTGCAACTCGTACGTGCCCGGCGCGTTCTGGCCTACGTAGAGGTGCTCGCATTGGTGGTACCCGTTGCGGTGATCGAAGTCGCCGGGCCCGCCGTACCCGACGTAGGAAATGCCGTTGACCAGGACGCCGTAGGGGCCGACATTCAGATAGAAGTACCCCGGACCGGGATCGTCGTATCCGACGTAGAGGGTCTCCGTTACCCAAAGAAATGCGTCGCCCTCCATCCACTCCCAGGACTCGCCGTCGTCGCCAAGATACATGTAATCGGTCATGATGCTGTTGTCTAGGTGCCACAACGCCCCATAATAACTTCCGGCACCGTCGATTTTTAGGCTGTTAAAGGCCGATGTACCCGTCCAATCGTAGTACACCGCCTTGTGGGCATTACCGCTGACCTCGACTCGCACATCGTCGTTCGCCTGCGGGCGGCGGCCCAAACTCCAGTTTGCGGCGACGCTCCAGTTGCCGCCGGCGGCCGGGACGTAGTAGATGTCCGCGGCGCGGGCCGGAGGTGGGCCAAGCGCGACAACCAGACCGAGTAGTCCAACCATCACGGACCCGGACACGAATTGAGCTCTGCGCGACATGACTCGACTCCCAATAACGGGTGCGTGGGGCTGGGCGCCGTCTTCGGACGAGCACTTCCGGCCCCGATTTTCCTTGTTCCATTCGCACAGAAACGCGACAATGGAGACCGAAGTTCGCAACGACCGCTCATTTTTTAGAACTCCCGGGTGCAGGCGTGTCGAAACGCACGGACATCACGCGAATCCTCAAGGAAGCCACCGCCGGCGACGAGTCGGCCGTAAACCACCTCCTGCCCTTGGTTTATGACGAACTCCGCGCCCTCGCGGAGAGCTATCTGAAGTGCGAACGACCCGGCCACACCCTCCAGGCCACCGCCCTAGTCCACGAAGCCTACGTGCGGCTGATCAAGCAGGAGGATGTCGAGTGGCAGAATCGGGCGCATTTCTTCGCCATCGCCGCCCAGGCCATCCGCCGCATTCTCGTAGACCACGCCCGCGGCCATGAACGTATTAAACGTGGCGGTCAGCAGCAGCGGGTGCAACTCGATGACGACGCGATCGTGCTAACCGAGCACAAGTTGGACCTGCTGGCCCTCGATGAGGCCCTGCAGAGCCTGGCGCAGCTTCACCCACGACAGGCGGCGATCGTCGAGTTGCGCTTCTTCGGCGGCCTGAGTCTCAAAGAAGTCGCCGCCTACCTCGATGTGTCCCCGCGTACGGTGGACGGCGATTGGGCCATGGCCCGCGCGTGGCTGCGGCGCGAATTGCGGGCAGACGCAGCGCCATGACCCAGCAGAATTACGAGCGCGTTCGCCAGCTCTTTCTCGCCGCACGCGAAAAAGAGCCCGGGCAGCGCGCGGCGTTCCTGCGCGAGGCATGCCAGGACGACGATGTGCGGGCCGAGGTCGAATCCCTGCTCGCACACGCCGCGCAGATCGACACGTTCCTGCAAACACCGGCTTTGGGCGGGAGTTTCGCACTCGCAGGTCCGGAGTTGCTCGCTTCGGGGGCGTCAACGACCGACGGGCTTGCCGGCGCGCCGCCATCTGCGGTCTACCCTGAGCGAATCGGCCGCTACCGCATCCTCGAAGTGCTGGGCCGGGGCGGCATGGGAGTCGTGTACCGCGCGGAGCAGGAGAATCCCCGGCGGACCGTCGCGCTAAAGGTCGTTCGTTGGGGTGCCGAATCCCCCGCGATCCTCCAACGGTTCCAACATGAGAGCCGGGTACTCGGCTTTCTGCACCACCCAGGCATCGCGCAGATCCTGGAAGCGGGCACGGCTGACACCGGACACGGCCCGCAGCCGTACTTCGCGATGGAGTTCATCTCCGGCCGGCCGCTGACGGAGCATGCCGACGCTCAACGCCTCAACGTGCGGGCGCGACTCGAGTTGCTCGTCAAAACCTGCGACGCCGTCCACCACGCGCATCAAAAAGGCGTTATCCACCGCGATTTGAAGCCCGGAAACATCCTGGTCGATGAGCGCGGCCAGCCGAAAATCCTCGACTTCGGGGTGGCCCGCGTGACCGACCCCGACCTCCGCGTTTCCACCCTCGCCACGCACGCGGGGCTGATCGTCGGCACCCTCGGCTACATGAGCCCCGAGCAGGTGCGGGGGCAACCGAGCGAAATCGACATCCGCACCGACGTATACTCCCTTGGGGCGCTCTTGTACGAGGTCTTGGCCCAACGACCGCCGCTCAAGGTCGCCGGCAAGTCGCTACCCGAAGCGGCCCGCGTAATTGTCGAAGACGAGCCGACGGCGCTGCGCACCCTCTGCCACGGTATCTCCGGCGATCTGGAAGCGATCGTCGCCAAAGCGCTCGAGAAGGACAAGACCCGGCGCTACGAGTCCGCCGCCGCCCTGGCCGACGATCTGCGCCGCTTCCTCGCGGATCAACCGGTCGCCGCGCGACCCGCGACGACCTGGTATCACTTCCGCAAGTTCGCGCGCCGCAATCGCCTGCTCGTCAGCGCCGTCGCCGCCACAGGGTTCATCCTGATCGCCGGGATCATCGGTACGAGCATTGGGTTGACCCGCGCCACGCGCGCCGAATCGTCGGCGCGGCGTGAGGCCGCCAAGGCCAGTGCCATCAGTGATTTCGTCACGTCCATGCTCGCCAGCGTCGAGCCGGGCAAGCAGGGCCGCGACGTGCGCGTGTTGGACGTGCTCGACCAGGCCGCCGGCGACCTGGCCAACAAATACGCCGGCCAACCCGAGCTTCGGGCGGCCTTGCACGAACGCATCGGGGCGAGCTATCACCGCCTCGGAGCCTACGAGCGGGCCAGCGAGCAATTCCGATCCGCCGAGACGCTGCTGCGCCTCACGCCCGGCTCCGACAGCGAACTGGCTGCCGTGCTTTCATCGCTCGGGACTGCGTACCACCTGTCCGGCCATTACGAACAGGCCGAAAACGCGCTGCGGGAGGCGGTGGCTGTGCGGCGTCGCGGGGGGACGGCGCAGGCCGCCGATCTTGCCACGACGCTCAGCAATTTTGCGGGCCTGCTGCACACGCTGGGCCGCTACGAGGACGCGGGCCGGGCCTGGAATGAAGCGCTGCAACTGTCGCGGGACCACCTGCCGGCGCTCGACCCGCAAAGGGCCGCCATTCTGAACAACCTGGGCTCCCTGGCCCTGCGCCGCGAGGACGACGCGACGGCTGGACGGCTCTACCAGGAAGCCCTTCAGCAGTACGAGGCGTCTCTCGGACCGGAGCATCCGGACACCATCACGTGCCGCCAGAACCTGGCCGGCGTGGTCGCACGCCAGGGGGACCTCCAGCGCGCGGAGGGCCTCTATCGCGACATCCTGGCGACCCGCCGCCGAATCCTCGGTCCCGAACATGCCCAGGTAGCCGTCACGCTCAACAACCTCGCCAAGGTGCTGCTGACGCGCGCGGACTACTCCGGCGCGGCGGAGATGTATTCTGACGCGCTGGAGATTTTCGAGAAATCACCCGGCCCGGCGCACCCGCAGACGGCCGTGGCGCACAACAATCTGGCCCACGCGCTGCTGCTGCAGGACCGGCCCGCCGAGGCGGAAACGCACGCCGCCCGCGCACTCGAAATCTGCACGCAGAAACTTCCGCCCGGGCACCGCACCACGGCCATTTGCCGGGCCGAGTACGGCAGCGCGCTGCACAAGCTCAAGCGCTGGTCGGACGCCGACGCGGCGCTGCGCCAGGCGTACGACGAGTTGAGCAGCGCTTTCGGCGCGGAGCATCAACGCGCCCGCGAGGTGGCCGGGTTGCTCGCCGACTCGGCCGAGGCTCAGGGGCAACACGACCAAGTGTCGCTGTGGCGTACGCGGCAAGCCGCGCCCACGTCGGACCCTGCGAGCCCGGATCGCTGAGCACCCTGAGCAAAGCTCCCGTGGCGGCGCCGCTTAGCCCGACTTTCGCAGTTTGCTGACCGGAACCGCGTTGGCGGGGTCGTGAAGGCCGATTTGACCCCGTAGGTCTGCACTACAAAACCGGCTGGGGGCG
>JAGVEP010000466.1 GCA_020058145.1 Phycisphaerae bacterium
CCGGAAGTTGCGATTTCGGCTTCAATCACGCTCATAACCCAGCGGTCGTCTTTGCGGCGGCGAGCTGTCAGACTTCGCGGCCGGCCCCTCTCCCTAAAGCCCTCGGGACCATTCCGCTCGGCAAGCTGCCTCGCCGGAGAGAGCCGCATCGATCTGTTGGAGGATGGCCTCGCGATCGCGTGGGAGTCGACCTCCGATCGGGAGATAGTTGGAGGCGTGATTGGATCGGAAAATTGCATCGCTGGGGCGCGCCTCCGCGACGAGGATGCGCAGCTCGCGCAGAAGAGCGTCGACGCTCGGCAGCTCGAAGTTCCCTCGTTCGGCGAGCTGGCAAATGGGCGTGGAGGGGACCAGCATCAGGGTCAACGCGGACAAGTACTCGGGGTCCATGGCCGTGGCCAGGCGTGCGGAGGCGGTCGCGTGCTCAACGCTGCGCTCCGCGCCACCAGCGCCCAGCAGGAAGATCGCCGACTGCTTCAGCCCGGCGGCCCGGGCCTTGGCCGCGGCCTCCACATGGTCGGCCGACGTGGCGCCTTTAGCGATGCGTTTCAGCGTGACGTCGTCCCCGGACTCCGGGCCGATGTACAGCAGCTTCAGCCCCAGCGCGCGCAAACGCTCCAATTCCTGCTTGGACTTTGCCAGGAGATTCAACGCCGTCGCGTAGCAGCTTACGCGGCGCAGTTTGGGAAAGGTGGCAGTGAGCGACTGGAGGATCGGCTCCCACAGGTCGAGGTCCATCGCCAACGCGTCGCCGTCCAAGACAAAGACCTTGCGAACCTGATCGCCGAAAGCGCTGCCGGCCATCGCGATGTCCTGCAGCGTCTCGGACAGCGGCCGCACCTGGTACTGCTTGTCGCGGTACATGGCACAGTACGTGCAGTGATTCCACGAGCAGCCGACGGTGGCCTGAAGCAGAAACGAGCTGGCTTCGCTCGGCGGACGAAAGACAGGTTCGACGTAGCGCATCATCTAATTCTACGTAGCTGGGTCCGGTTGGAGAATGACACCGCCGGGTTAGAGCAGCTGCCCGTCAGGCAGCGGCACAATGTCCGGGTGAGGTTGCCGGTCTGAGGGTGCCGCCCGCTGATTCGCGGGCGTCTCATGGACGTGCCGGCGAGAGCAGAGGTATGCTCAAAGGCGTCCAAGGAAACACCGCAGCGTAACGATGAGCAAACGTCGCCAAGCCTCGTTATTCGATTCGCTCGAGGCCCCTCGACCGGGGCATCAGGTCACCACCCAGGGCGTCGTGGTACGCGAGGTAGGCTGCCGAACCCTGCTGAACCGCTGCAGCATCAGCGACTACTCGTTCAACTGCTACACGGGCTGCGAACACGGTTGCGGATATCCGTCGCGCCCGAGAACGCCGTGACGCGAAAGCCCCGCCGCTGCCCGGCCACCCGGATTTCGCCCGTGCAGAACCCGGCGATCGACCGACCAGCCAGAAGGTCGGCCGAGCGCCGGATGACCGTCGTCTTGCCGATGCCCGGGCGACCGGTAAGCTGGATTACCGGCCGGCGGGGATTTTCATGGTCCGCGGGGCTCATGAGACGCATGCCGGAGTTACGTACCAGTCCACAGCCCAACTGCCGTTGCGGAAGCCAAGACGGAGAACAGCGGCATTGACGAACCGGACGGGCGACTTTCCCGCGTCGCCGGTGAGCAGCAGCCCAGTCAGACGCGCCAGGTGCGGCAGATGGCCCACGAGCATGAGGGCGGCGGGTTCGTCACGCCGCGATTCGAGCTCAGCGTGAACAGCGCTTGGATCGTCTTTGGGCTGCATGCCATCGACCGCCGTCGGACGCACCTTCGGACACACCGCCTGGCCGAGGATCTCGGCCGTCTCCCGGGCCCGCAGCTTCCCGCTGTGGCGCAACTCGACGATCGGCAGATCGATCAAATGCGGACCGCGGTCCGCCAAGAAGCTCGCCACTCTGGCGACGGCAGCACGCCCCGCCTCACTCATCGGCCGTTGGGGGTCCTGCTCCTCGGAGAGGGCCTCGCCGTGCTGTACCAAGTAGACATCCATCGGCCTGCTCCTCTTCTCGGTGGCTTCACGCGCCCGGCGTGTCGCGAGTGGCGCGTGTTTCGGGCGCGCCAGCCGGCAGCTTGGCATCCAACTCCGGAAGCGTGACCTGGACACATCGCAACCGCTCGTCACTCAGGTCAAGCCGGTACATGATCTGGTTGTAATCGTAGCGCGGCGTGGGGACCTTGGCGCCGGAGAACGCCATCGTGTACGTCCCCTCGAGATAGATCAGCCGCCCGCCGGCCTGATCAAAGAACGGATGGTGCGCCACATTGTAGAACGAGTAGTCGTCGTGCGTGATAATCTTCCGCGCCGGGCCCCACGGACCGGTCAGCGCCGGAGCCTCGGCGTACCAAACCTCGCCGCACAAGGACGTTCCCCAGGCCTCCTGCACGATCAGCACCCAGCGCCCCCGGTAGGCGTTCCAGAACACCGTCCCCGAATGTCCCAACACCCGCTTGTCCGTCACCACGTCGCGTAGCCGGATGAGCGCCTCCTCCGACTTCATGGACCCCTTCTGGACAAGCTCATTCTGCTCCTGCTGCAAGATCACGCCCGTGTCACGCTTCCAACCGTACACAAGTCGACCCGCCGCATCGCGCTCCAGCCGCGGGGACTCCGCGTCGTACCGTGCCCCGGGCTCCAGGCAGGTGTACGCCTCGTAGCGGGATCCATCCAGAAGGCTCCGATAGTCCGCCCGACAGCGGGTCAGCGGAAACGGCGTAGGGAAGTACCAGTACTCTCCGTCCGTTTCCTTCACCCGTACGGGATGGCCGCGCATCAACAGCCGGGCATCCAATGGAATCCGGCAGACTGGCTCGAAGACCTCCTTTCCGTCGTTGTACTGAGCGATGCCCTGCTCGTACATCTCACCCAGCGACTTCATCCGGGCGAAGTGGCACAGCAGCCGCTCCCGGCCAGTCTCGTCGGCGCACGTTACCAGCCCGTCACACCAGACCGGTCCCGGTTGCCCCTCGATCGGGCACATGGGGCGCGAGAACCCGTCGGGGCCGACAAAGTACGTCAGGTCAACGCCGACGTCGGGGTCAAGCCCGCCGCCACCCTCATCGGGCGGGAGCTCCGAGACCGCCCCGGACATCGCGAAGTTGCCCAGCGGGTACGCCAGCCGGTTGGTGTCCCCCCAGAACCAGTAGATCCTTCCGCGGTACAGCGCCGCCTGCACGCTGTCCTGGCCGAGAACCTGGGCGTTGAGCAGCGGCATGCGGATGGGCACCCGATCCCCGAAAATCACGCTATCGCGATAGATGCCCGCACCGGTGATCCGGTACAGCCGCTCGGCAATGTTCACGCGGTCAATTTTCAGCGTGGTCGACCCGCCAGGCGTGACGCGCAGCCGTGTGCCCGCGAACCCGAAACCATCCTTGGGGAACGTGTAACCCTGGCTTTTGACGGCGAAGAACACGTCCTCGTTCATCAAGCCTGGTTCATTGAATGCGATCACGCCCGCGCTGTCGGTGTTGCTCACGATCCCGTTCACCGTGGTGAGTTCGACCATGGGCACGCCCCGCCCGGTCTTCGAATCCACGACCGTGATCCGAAATGGCACCCGCGCACCCGCTCCGTCACCCGGCGCGACCGATCTTTCCGGTACGTCTTGTCTGACGTCCATCGTCCTGAGCGCGACGACGAACATCAGGGCGAACATGAGTCCAACCAGCCCGCGCTGCGCACGCATACAAAACTCCCGCTGTACGAGTGATTCGTCAGCCGTAGCGGCTTAACTGGCGCCGCGCTGCGGCCGAAAACAGCCGTGCCGCGCTCATGATACCACCCCCGTGTGTGCGTCCGAGTCGAACACCCACACCTCGCCCGTCGTACTGCGGATCCTCACCTCCCCGTACGTCGCCCCGTTCGCGGCGTGTTGGTCGTCCCACTTGGCGCGCATGACTGCGGAGCGGCGGAAGAGCTGGTCGATCCGGGTAGGGTCGCCGTTCGTCCAGAACGCGAGCATGCCGCAGAGTGCGAGGTCGGCCCGCGAGTGGTCCCCGCCGTAGGCGTCCAGGCTGCCGGCGTCGTAGAGCTGGCGGAACCGGTCGCCGGTGCGAGACTGCCGCAAGTAGTGCATGCGGGTGACGAGGCCAACAGTCCGCTGCCTCCCAAAATGGACGCGAGCAGCCTCGCGTCAGCGTGCGCATCCGGCGCACAGGCGACGTATGCCTCCTTGCCTGTGTGGAATTCGACCACTTCAACACCCAGCTCCCAGAATTCCGGGTCGTGCTCGAGCGGATTCGCGCGCACCTCTTTCAGCGTGGTCACGTGGTCCTCATAACCGACGCCATGGTCTGCAGCGGTCGGATCCGCGGCGCGCCGGCGCGCCCGCTCACGGATGAGGTCCGGGGCATCGCAGGCCGTCCGGATCGCGATCACACGGGCGTCGAACTCGCGGGCCAGCCCTTGACGCGCCCGCGGCGTGTCAAGGGCCAGCTTCCACACGCCAGCCCTACGCACAGGCTCGCCGAAGTTGCCGTCGAGGATTACGGACCAGTTGGACGCGAGAACTCGGCCTGCATCCGCGGACATTGGCGCATAGCGCGCCAAGCGCTTGCCGTCGTCGAGCCTTCCGCCCGTGAACGCAGTTCCATAGTTGTAATTAGCGCGCACCGGGATATGCAGGCGTTGGGCGAGGTAACGCGAGATTGTCGTCTTGAACGTGAGTGCCGGGCCATTCATGAAGATGATGGTCTGCGGCGAGAGGGTAGCGGCGTAACCACCCAGCCGCTCAATTGGTGGCGATTGCAGGACGGACGAGGGCACGGCGCGAACCTCCAAAATGGGCTGCCCGCGCATCGAGCCGACGCGGCCATCACCTCGGGACCGATCGCCGGCGGCACGGGCACGTTCGTTCTATACACCAGTCTCGCACCTTTGCAGGAATCGAGAATGCCGAGCGGCTGACGGCTCACCGACGGGGCGACGATTCAGCCTGAGGTTTTTCCTGGGGCGACGAATCCATGAGTTCACCAGGTGACGCGGCTCGGCCTTCGCCGGCCCGAGAATGAGCCGGCGAAGCCCGCCCGTGTGTGCAATTGCGGAACATTCCCAAGCAGTTACCAACCGCTGTCCGATTGGCCGCGTAGCCGCTCCCGATCGCCGTGTGATATGGCCGCGGCGTGAGAACTGCGACGGTTTCTTCGCCATCCCACGCGCTGCGGACGTGCAGCCCGTGCTCATTGAGCCGTCCGCAGCCGTAGCAGTGCGCGAGGTCGTCGGGGTAGAAGTCCTGAATTGCGGGCTGTTGCATAGCAGCGAACTCCATCAAACGGAGAGGAGCAACTCACCACAGGCCGGGCACAAGGCGGTGGCGCACGCGGCGAGCGTAGGCAGAATAGCCGTCCAGGTGGTCGTGCAGGAAGCTGTCCTCGACGCAGACGCGGCGGAAGAGGAGCGCAACGGTTGCGAAGGCGGGGAGCGGCGCCCACCAGGAGCCGAGGGCGGGGCCGGTGGCCAGGATGGCCAGCAGAGAGCCGGCGTAGCCCGGGTGGCGGATCCACGCGTACGGGCCGGACGTGATGAGCTGGTGGCCGCGGTCGGCCTGGATCCGGACGACAGGGGAGAAGAAGCGGTTTACGGACATGGCCCAGCCGGACAAGCCGTAGCCGGCTGCCAGGGCCACCAGGGCGAAGATCTGGACCCACGGCGGCAGGTGCGACCAGTGGAAGCGGCCAGCGTCGACGCCGGCGACGACGAGCAGACCGGCGAAAAACGGCAGGATGACGAAGCGCAGACGCCGATCTGTACCGCCGGGGCCCGGTTGGATGCGTTCCTGAAAAAGGCCGCGGTCCATCGCGGCGAGCGCAATCATCCAGGCGGTGATGCACACGCCGAAGAAGGCCCAGAGGAAGGGAAGGTCGAGCCGGCCGGCGCTGCCGAAGACGATGGCGGCGGTGCCGCCAAGGAAGAGGACAACGCGAACCAGGAGGCTCAGGGACACAGTAGGAAACCCTAGCGCTCGACTGCCGGGGGTCAAGGGCTGGCCGTGTGCAGCCCAAATGGCAGCGACTTCCAAGATTCCGGTCGAGCCAATAACCTGCGCCACACGCGTAGTAGGGCGAGCTGCGTCAGTAGTCCAGCGTCAGGATGCGGCCCTTGGTGAAGTTGAAGAACGCGTCCTTCTCCGCGATCTTCACGCCGGGCATCACATCTTCGGGCTTCTTGCCGGCGGCTTTCAGGCAGCCGGGGCAAACGTAGAGCGGGACGCCTTTGTCGAGCAGCGCCTTGAGCTGTGACTTCGATGAGTCAAACGTGGGGAAGGTCACATCCTGGGCATCCTTGAGCACCACGTTCACGCCCTTGAGGTCGAAATAGACAAGCACGTCACGGTCCGCCGACATCAGGGTGGCCATCTTCAGGGCCATGAGGACGGCGTGGGGGTCTTCGGCGCCCTTGCTGACGTGCATGAAGACGCCGTCGCGGGTGACGGCCTGTTGCTCGTGTGGACCGGCACTCTGGCAACCCGCGACAAGGGCTGCGGCCGAAAGGAGTACAGCGAGAAAACGCAACCTGTGGTTCAGCATGAGATGATCTCCGCCACGAGCCTATGCTCCCAATCTCGTCCCGGCAGCAGGCCGAGATATGGTGCCTCCATGATATTCAGCGGGCACAACCGTAACCCAACCGCGAAATCGCTCTCTTACACCGCCTGCAGCGCCTGGTCCAGGTCTGCGAGCAGATCCTCTACATCTTCGATGCCGACCGAGTAGCGCACCAGGCCATCCGTAATCCCGGCCGCCACACGGTCCTCGCAGGACATCCCCGCATGGGTCATGGAAGCTGGGTGTTCGATCAACGTCTCGACACCGCCGAGCGACACCGCCAGCGTGGCCAGACGCACGCCATCCATCAGACGAACTCCGGCCTCCAGCCCGCCTTTGAGCTCGAAGCTGATCATCGATCCGAAGCCACGCATCTGGCGGCGGACGAGGTCGTGCTGCGGGTGAGAAGGGAGTCCGACGTAGCGCACCCACGACACCTTGGGGTGTGTTTCGAGCCAGCGAGCAACCTGCATCGCGCTCGCCTGGGCGCGCTCGATGCGCAGCGCGAGCGTCTTCAAGCCGCGCAGAACCAGAAAAGCCTGGTGCGGATCCATGTTGCAGCCCAGGTTGACCATCAGGGGGCGAATCCGGCGTTGAAGCTCTTCAGTCCGCGTGACGATGATGCCGCCCACCACATCCGCGTGCCCGTTGATGAATTTCGTTACGGAGTGCAGGACGACGTCGGCACCCAGTTCGAGCGGTCGCTGCAGGTACGGGCTGGCGAAGGTGTTGTCCACGACGAGAACGCAGCCGTGCTCGCGCGCAATTTCGGCGACCGCGCGCAGGTCAGTAACCTGCATCGCCGGATTGGAGGGCGTCTCGACGTAGATGAGACGGGTTGCAGGCCGGATCGCTTCCCGCACGCGCGCGAGGTCGGACGTGTCCACGTACGAAGACTGCACGCCGAAGCGGGCGAGGTGCTGTTCGACCAGCCCACGCGTCGGGCCGTACACGGAGGCCGTGCTGATCATGTGCGCCCCGGCATCGAGCAGAGCCATGTAGACCGCGGCCACGGCACCGAGCCCGGAGCTGGTCGCGATACCACCGTAGCCACCTTCGAGTCCGGCGACGGTGTCCTCCAGCGCGCGAATCGTCGGATTGCCGATGCGCGTGTAGATGTACCCGTCTTCCTGGCCGGCAAAGAGCGCGGCACCATGCGCTGCGTTGCGGAACGCAAACGTCGACGACTGGTAGATCGGCACGTTGACCGCGCCGTACGGATCACCGTCGGCCTGCGGGTGCACCAGCCGGGTATTGAAGCCCGCGGTGGGATGCGTGTGTGTGGGCTCAGTTCCTGCGGCTCTCGTATCATGAGACAACATGCGTTTCACCTTCTGTTTCTGTTCGCCTGTGCAACATGAAGCAGGCGTGCTCGCCGACAACCTCCGCGTGGACTTGGCCGTCGGCTATTAACTCGTCCAGGATTTTGATTACCACATGATGATGGGCCGCCAGCCCCGCCGCGATGTCCGCGAGAGTGCAGGGACGGCGTTGGAGCAACCCGAGCACCGTGTCGCGCGTGACCTGGTCGGGCAGCGAAACGGGATGGGTGAGGCGCGCGGCGATCACCTCGGCCGGCGGCGCGAAGGTCTGTGCGATTTCGGCCAGGCGCGCCGGCGGGACCGGCGCGACCCAGGATTCCGCCGGCGGACGGGTCACCGTGTTCAGTTGGACACGGTCCGCACCGATTCGGCGCACGCATTCGACCAGACGGCTCAATCGGGGCTGAGCACTGGATGGCCCGTCGATCAGGAACACCTCCAGCCAGTAAGCCCCACGGTAGCTGCGTCGGAACTCGACCAGCCCCTGCCAGACCTGCTCCACAGAGAGCGCTTCGTGAGGGCGATTTACAACCAGGAACGCGACCTCGTCCGCCGCGTCCAGCGAGGGGATCACGACATCGGCCTGTTGCAGCGCCGCGCGCACGTCGGCGCGCCACAGCAGCGAGCCGTTGGTCAGCACCGCCACGGGTATGGTGGTTAGACTCTTGAGCTCAGTAATCAGCGCGCCGATGTCGGCGTAGAGAGTCGGCTCGCCGGAGCCGCCGATCGTCACATAGTCCGGGCTGGTGTCGAGCCCGTTGCGCACGTCCGCCAGGATCTCGTCCAGCGTGAACCACGCGCGCCGCTCGATGGTCTGGCAGGTCGTGCGGCCAAGTTGGCAGTAGACGCAGTCGTACGTGCACGTCTTGTGCGGAACCACATCGATCCCAAGGGACCGCCCGAGCCGACGCGACGCGACCAGACCGAACACGTGTCTCATAGCACCGCCTCGCGTAGCACCGCCTTACTTTCCGTGCGGGCACTTCTTGAGCGTCAGGAACCAGTCCAGGACCGTCGTGTCCGCACCGGCTTTCTCAACCCGTTCTTTCGCCGCCCCGCAGGATCTCTGGGGCTAGCTGCTTCATCTTGATTTGGTCAGACGTCCACTGCTCGAAAAACTTCTCAACGTCGCTACTCATGCTTTCCTCGTTACTGAGACCTGCGGCCCACGGCACGCCGCCGTCCTCCATCCGCGTGGCTGCCGTGTGCCCCTTTTCCATGAATTTGCCGATCGCCATCGCGCGCACCTGGCCCGCCTGCTGAATCTCGGCACGAAGCACGAACAAAGGCGGCGAAGAACGTTCCACACAAGCTCGCAGACGCAAAGGCGTATCGCTGACCACCGGGTGCCGAAAGCGAACACAGAGCTCGGCGGTCAGGCCGCAACGCCCCTGCGCGAAGAGGCAATTCGTCATCGCCGCATCCAGTAGCGTGGCGATCACGCCGCCGTGCAGGATGCCGGCATAGCCCTCGTACGCATGGTCGGGCTGGAGGGTTGCTCGCACACTGCCGTCGTCGGCCACCGCAAAGCGCAAACGCGGCGTGTGTCCATCGACGTGACCGCACACGACGCACCGGTCATGCGCTTGCGCGCGAGTTATCTCCAGCAGGCTCTGGCGGCTCTCAGTGGTCACAGGGGTTGGCTCCCGTTTGCAGTGTGCCCTTGAGATAGGCGGCCGCGATGTCGTCTGCCAGATCAGGCGGTGCGCCCATGACGACCTGGATTCCGTTTTGTGCAAAGAGCTGCTGAGCACGCTGCCCCATCCCGCCCGTGATGATCACGTTGGCGCCTTGCTCATGCAGCCAGCGCGGCAGGACGCCCGGTTCGTGGGGCGGTGGGCAGTGCATCGCCTTCGCGCGGGTGGTCTTGGTCGCCGGGTCTCCGCCGTCTGTTCCAGGCAGCGCAGGTCGGCCTCCAACAAACTCGACTCTTGTTCGCGCGTAATTAGCGGGGTATCAAAGGGAACGGGATTCGGAAATCCGAAGCCGCCCCGCGGCCACCCCATGGCAGCCCGCTGCCAGCCGGTGAGGCCGGTCGCATAGAAGCGGTGCCGCCAGCCGCGCCCTCCGCCGTGTCCGCGTCCGCTAAAGCCGCGCCCGGGAACCGAGTTCACGGAGTCAGGCATCTGACGGCCGCCGCAATAGCCCAGCCCCCGTTCGGTCCTCGACCCCATGCCGAGTGGTCCAGTTCGATCTCCGAACGGCATGTTGTGCACTCCTTTTTCAAGGCGTCTGTTCATCGGCAGGTCTTTTTGCTTGCTGCCGGCCACAACCGGCACGCTGACGAGCACCGCGCCAGCCACGTCGTCGCCGTCCACAACAACCCGGCATGACAAACGCGCGATCATTGAGCTGGCCGGCGACAAACGCCCGCAGGACGTCTTCCACGGGGCCGCAGGTTTGCGGGATCACGCGGATGCCGGCGGCGCCGAGCGTCGCTTCCAGCGGCCGCGAAATGGCGCCGCAGATCAGCACGTGCACGCCATGTTGCGACAGCTCAGCGACGCGCCGCGCAACGTCCTGCGAATGCAGCGGAACCGTCTGCCGGCGCAGTTCCTGGTCGCCGTCGAGTTCAACAAGCACGACCGCTCGCGCCACGTCGAACACGGGCGAGACACGGTCTTCGAGCGTCGGAATCGCCACGTTCATGGCAGATCATGGTTGCATGCCGCGTGCCAGGGCTCAGATGGGTCGCGCGCGGACGGATAATATCCAACCGCATATGAAGTTGCAGTCATTGTGGTGGTGAGAACCTGTGGCTGGTTGGCGTCGCAGAATGCAACGGTGCGGACGACGGGCCATTGCACACTGCGCTGCTTTCAGATGCCGGGATGGGCTCGGTGGGCAGCGCTCGGGTTGAGAAGGTGCGTTTTCGACCAGGCATAGGAGGTGACGTGCAAGCTCTCGCGGCGTAACGTCATCGTGCTCGCGTCAGGCGAGAACGCGCATGTGGCGCGGAGTCTTCTGCAGCGGAAGCGCCAGCGCCGCTCGTTGCTCGATGCAAGCTCCGGTCGCCCATCGGGAGAGAGGAATGTCCGAGCACAGTAGCACCGCTGGGTCGCAGACCATTCACCCGATCGGCATGATCCACACTCCCCATACCCGCGCCGAGGAAACGCCGATCCAGCCCGTGTTCGCGGAAGGAGTTCAAGGCCGGGCCGAAATCCTGCCCGAGTACGCCGCGGGCCTTCAGGATCTGGAGGGCTTCTCGCACATCTGGTTGCTCTACTGGTTCCACCAGGCGGGCCCACCGCGTCTGATCGTGCAGCCGTTTCTCCAGGACGCGGAGCACGGCGTGTTTGCCACGCGGGCCCCAACGCGGCCGAATCCGATTGGTCTGAGCCTCGTCCGACTCGTCCGCCGCGAAGGCTGCGTTCTTCACCTCGAAGACGTTGACGTCCTTGACGGCACGCCGCTGCTCGACATCAAGCCCTACGTGCCCCGATTCGACTACCGCACCGGCGTGCGAACCGGCTGGCTGGAGGCGGTGGATGAGCAGACAGCTCAGCGGCGCGGGCAAAGGCAGTCACCGGCGCCTTAACATCGGCGGCGCGCGCCCGTGTGCCGCGCCTCGCAAGTAGTGCGCACGCGGCACGAACAAGCGAGCAGCGCTCCAGAGGAGTACCGCTTCCTGGAGCAGTCGATGCCCGCGATGCGGACCGTGCCCGCGTCCGGCCGGGCCAGGCCCGTCAGCATGTTGATCGTCGTGGTCTTGCCGGCACCATTGGGACCGAGAAAGCCGAACAGTTCGCCGTCGCATACATCAGCATCGACGCCTGCAACGGCCTGGACGTCGCCGAAGCGCTTAGCGAGGTTACTCGTTTCAATGACGGCTTTCCCGGTCGTCACCGCCAGCGGTGACGAACCAGGTGGCGGGGTTGCAGGTTTGCGGTGGCTGCGTAGGCGGGGTGGGTCGGCGTGCGCAGAGCGGAGGAGCTGGGCGTGTGGGCTCAGCGAGATGGGGGCGAACGGGCGGGTTCTTTCCAAGCACGCCGACGGCACGAGCCTCGACAATCGGATGTGCGTGCCAGGCTTTTTGGGAACGGATTTCCAGTGCAACGGCCCATACCGCTGTTATCTGGCACCGGATGTGAACGACCTCGATGGCGATGGGAACACGCAGGAACTGATCGTGAGCACGGAGGCGCTGCAATCGCACATGAACAGGCAGGGCATGGGTATGGGCGGCAGCAGCTCCATGATGAAGGGCTCGACGCAAGCGGCCGGGCCTGTAGCGTCGCCCCCCCTATAGACGACGCTACAGAGGCGCGCTTCTGTCGCGCAGAGGATGCCGCATCGCGATGATGGCCGGAAGCACGGGATACGGCATGCGCACGCGGTACACGTCGAAACGCGCACCCTCCCAGCCCAGCCGCTCGAACACATAACCGGCCAACTTCGCATACCGGGGCACGTCGGGCGTGGCAACGACGCTGGGTCCCTTCCCGAGATAGTCCACCGACTCTTCTACCGGCAGTCGCGGAGGCTCGCGGCCGCCCGCCGGGTACTCCGGCCCGCCGCCCAGATCGCCGTACAAGATTACCTCCGGCGTGAGTGGGCCGAACATCTCCTCATGCACGAACAAATCGTTGATCAGCACCTCGCACGGTTCGCGGACAAACGCACTGTAATCGTTGCGGTAATTGTGCTCGTCCCGGCAATACGACGCGGCGTTGCGCACCACATCGCCCATGACGCACGTGATCGCCCCCGTGCTGCCGACCGGGCCCTCGACCAGCTCGTGCTCGGCGAAACCATCGCTGGTTGCGAAGCTCCGACACACGGGGAGCGGCTTGGTGCAGAACTCCGTCAGGAATGGCGCCGCCGTCGCACCGCCGGTGGCCGCGTCGGCAGGCACCTCGAGTGGCGCGCGCACCGGCATCCGGCGCACCACACCGTCATCGTCTATGCACCGGGCCCGCGCGATGACCCAGGGCACGTTCGGCCGGATCCGTCGAAAACCGATGAGGCCCCGTACGGTGGCCCCGTCCGCCATACCGCTTTCGGTGCCGGGCTGCAGGAAATGCGCGAGCAACTTGGTCTTGGCTTGGACGCCCCAGATGTGGCTGTTCGCTCGGAACGCGTCCCGCCGGTGCGTCACACCGATCTTGTCCAGGCCGTTGCTGGCCCGACCGCTGATCATCAGGTCAAATGTCGGTCGATCCCCGGCGTGAACTCTGACCAACCGGTCAAACTCCTCGACGGCGCTGGACACATTTTCGATGACCTGGGGCGGAAGTCCGTGTCGGGCGGCTGCCCGAAGCAGCTTACGCGTCGCACCGAGGCCGGGCACGTACTGACCGGCCGCCAACAGATCGGTTGCCCCGACGATCTGAAAAAGCGACCAGCTCAACTTCATGTCGATGCCGAGCGACTTGCTGAGTTCAACCGCCTTGGATGTTCCGCCGGGAACGGCGGCGACAAACTCGGCTAGCACTCCCCGCATTCGTCGCAAGACTGCCGCGGTGCCGGCCTCGAAGGAAGGTGCTTTGTCCGCAGTCGTGTCAGTCGGGTGCATGCGCGCCGTCCAGCCGAGCATTGTCGACATCATTGTAGGGGATGTCAAATGGCTTGGCTACGACCGTATGGAATATTTTCTGAAAATTGTACAAGAATGGATTGACACTCCATTTCCCGTTCGCTAGTGTGAACTTACAATCGCTTCGCGCGGTTCCATACGAGCGTGCGGCGCTGACCGAGACGACTGATTGGCCGGCGGCGAAATGGCGCTTTCGGAGCGGACCGGGCTTGAAGCCCTCGTTGGGCTTCGCTTCGCCGGCGGTTAGCAACGAGCCCAGGCCCGCGCGTTCTTTGGGCACCGGGTTTCGGAGGCGAGGGCGGCCGGTGTAGGCCACCCCAAGTTGCGATCGGGTCCAAAGCGACCCCCTGCTAGAGGAGTGAGGAACATGAGTGTGCATTCTCTTCGTTTGTGCGCAGCGACGTGTGCTGCGGCGATCGTGCTGACGTGCTCCGGTACGGCCACCGCCACGCCGATCATCACCAACCTCGGCACGCTGCCGGGCGGGACTACTTCGTACGGCCAAGGCGTGAACGGCGATGGCTCGGTCGTTACCGGGACGGCGTTCATCTCGGGGGCCAGCCACGCGTTCCGCTGGACCAGCGCCGGGGGGATGCAGGATATCGGCGTGCTCCCCGACGGGACGTGGGCCGAGGGCTTGGCCGTGAGCGGCGATGGCTCGGCCGTCGTCGGGTACGGCACCACTTCCGGCGGCACTCAGCACGGATACCGCTGGACCAGCGCCGGCGGGATGCAGAGCCTGGGTACGCTGCCGGGCGGGGGTTATTCGCAGGCGTGGGGCGTGAGCGGCGACGGCTCGGTCGTCGTCGGGAACGGCAGCGATAGCGACGGCAACTACCGCGCACTCCGCTATACCGACGCCGGGGGGATGCAGAACCTTGGCACGCTGCTGGAAACGGATTACGTTTCGTACGCCTACGGCGTGAGCGGCGACGGCTCGGCCGTCGCCGGGTGGAGCGGCAACTTCGGCGGCTCCACCGCCCGCGCGTTCCGGTGGACCAGCGCCGGGGGCATGCAGAATCTCGGCACCCTTGGCGGGGCTTACTCGCGAGGCATCG
>JAGVEP010000264.1 GCA_020058145.1 Phycisphaerae bacterium
GCCGCGGCCCTTCCGGCGGCCGAGTTATCCACAACCGTGCTGCGCCGGCTGCGGGGCCGCTCCGCACGGTCATGGATAACGTCGGGAACCGTATCAGGGTGGTGCCGGCGTCTCGCCGGCAGTGTAGCGTCGGCCCCCCGTGGCCGACGTGGAAGTTCGGGGGGGTGCCTACTCACCCGCTCTGACGCCGCCGTGGCGAAATTTTTTTCAAATTTTTCGCGCCACTCGAGCCGGTGCGGTGTCTTCAGGGTATCGGCAGGCGACTGCCCGGACGCGACGTGGCGACACGGCGGCACCAGGCAACGGCCCGGCACAGAGACCGGACGGTGCTTCGCGATCGCCGGCGTGTCGGCCGGGAGCAAAGTGGCGCTTGCCGAGCGGTTGCGGGACCAGTGGCATGGACGCCGGCCAGGAGAGGAGTTAGGGAGTTGCGGGCGACAAAGGCGGACACATCCAACGGCATCACCGACGACCTCCGGATACGGGACGTCCCCGCCTGGGGGTCGGCGCAGGGTACAGCTTTCCAAAAGGGAGAACAGAAATGACTGGGCACGCTTGCAGGATTGGTTTCTTTATCACCGCGGCGCTGGCGACCGTGTGTATGCTGAGCGCTGTGAGCACGGCCGCGGCGCAGGAGGGTACGATTGTGGCGTGGGGATGGAACGACCGCGGCCAATGCAACGTCCCGGCGCCCAACAGCGGCTTCCTCGCCGTTGCGGGGGGCGGGGAGCACAGCCTGGGCCTGAAGCCCGATGGCTCGATCGTGGCTTGGGGACGGAACGACTACGGGCAATGCAACGTCTCGGCGCCGAACAGCGGCTTCGTCGCCGTCGCGGGGGGTGGGTTCCACAGCCTGGGCCTGAAGACCGACGGCTCGATTGTAGCGTGGGGATACGACTTAGGCCCGGTCCCAGCGCCCAACAGCGGCTTCGTCGCCATCGCGGGGGGCAGGTACCACAGCCTGGGCCTGAAGGCCGACGGCTCGATCGTGGCGTGGGGATGGAACGGCTACGGCCAATGCGACGTCCCGGCGCCCAACAGCGGCTTCGTCGGCATCGCGGCGGGCGTGTCCCACAGCCTGGGCCTGAAGGCCGACGGCTCGATCGTGGCGTGGGGATGGAACTACTACGGCCAATGCAACGTCCCGGCGCCCAACAGCGGCTTCGGCGCCGTCGCGGCGGGCGGGTACCACAGTCTGGGCCTGGAGGCCGACGCCTCGATCGTGGCGTGGGGATTTAACGACTACGGCCAATGCGACGTCCCGGCGCCCAACAGCGACTTCGGCGCCGTCGCCGCAAGCGATCACCACAGCCTGGGCCTGAAGGCCGACGGCTCGATCGTGGCGTGGGGAGACAACGGCTACGGCCAATGCAACGTCCCGGCGCCCAACACCGACTTCGTCGCTGTCGCGGCGGGCTACTACCACAGCCTGGGCCTGAAGGCCTTCCACGGCGACCTGAACTGCGACGGCGTGCTCAACTTCGACGACATCAACCCGCTCTTGCTGGCGCTGAGCGACCCAGCCGCGTACACCGCCGCGTTTCCGTGGTGCCATCTTCTGAACGCGGACTGCAATACCGACGGTACGATCAATTCCGACGACATCGACGCGTTTGTGGAGATATTGAGCGGGGGGTAGGCAACCGGCCGTAGCGGCCCGCGCCCCCGCGCGGCCGCGGGCCGCTGCCGGGCACCGCTTTTGCGTTTCCTATCGACGGGCGCTTCGGGTTAAGCTGCTGCGGTGCGCACGGATCGTGAGGACTACTAATGCGTATCTTCGTCGTTGGCGGAGCGGGCTACGTCGGGAGTCATTGCGTGCGGCGGCTGGTCGCCGGCGGGCACGAGGTCACGGTCTTTGACAATCTGAGCGCCGGACATCGCCGGGCGGTCGATCCGGGCGCCGCGTTTGTGCAGGGCGACCTCGCGGATCGCGCGGCGCTGGAACGCGTCTTCTCCGCCGGCCGCTTCGATGCCGCCATGCACTTCGCCGCCTTCCTCAACGTCGGCGAGTCCGTGAGCGAGCCGCTGAAATACTGGCAGAACAATGTCGCCAACACACTCACCCTGCTCCAGGTCGTGCAAGCGAGCGGCGTGCAGCGTTTCGTCTTCAGCAGCTCGTGCGCGGTCTATGGCGAACCCGAGGACCTGCCCATCGTCGAGACCCTGCCCAAGAATCCGATCAACCCGTATGGCAACACCAAGCTGACGGTTGAGCTCATGCTCGCGCACTCCGCGCCGGCATGGGGACTCGGGTCGGTCGCGTTACGCTACTTCAACGCCGCCGGCGCCGCCGTGGACGGCAGCATTGGCGAGGATCACGACCCGGAGATCCACCTGATTCCGCTGGTGCTCCAAGTCGCACTGGGAGTCCGCGAGAACATCCGGGTGTTCGGCACGGACTATCCAACGCCCGACGGCACGTGCGTTCGCGACTACATCCACGTGGAGGACCTGGCGGAGGCTCATCTGCTCGCCGTGCAGGCTTGCGAACCCGGCCGCGCCGAGGCGTTCAATGTGGGTACCGGCCGGGGCCACAGCGTTCTGGAGATCGTCGCCGCGGCCCGCACGGTGACCGGGCACCCCGTCCCGCTGGTCGTCACGGCCAGACGCCCCGGTGACCCGCCGGCGTTGTACGCAGACTCCGATAAGTTGCGCCGGGCGTGCGGCTGGCAGCCGCGTTATCTGGACATTCACCGGGTCATCGAGACCGCTTGGCGCTGGCACCATGCTCATCCCGGCGGATTTGAGCGCTGAGGGTCGTTTTTTGCGTTACCTGGACATGTGTGCTGCGTATAATGGGGTGTGGACAGTGCGGTACGGTGCCCTATTATTCGATGATCGCACTCTTAGCTAGCGTCATACGTTGGTCGCACGCTTATCATTCGTTTTGTTATCCTCAGCACCGCCGCTCAGTCCCAGACGAACGTATCGATCCCGCGCGGCCGGTCGCCTATTCGGCCTCGGGCTCGCTGCGCCGGTCGGCCGTACGCCGATCCGGGCGGGCACCCGCTCTCTCCCCCGCCCACACCCTCCGTCCGCTTGGTTCGACCATGCGGCCGGCCGGCGCCGCCAGCCCCCCGGTACTGCCGACCGCCGCGCGTACGGTATTAACGGAGGTGCGGTTATGACTCTCCCGCGACGCCGCCGGCCGGTTCAGACCGTCGAAGAAGCGTTTGGTCCGCCGCTGGTGCCGGAGGAGCAGTCCGGTAACCTCTCGCAGCTTGAGCAGCGTTTGAACCGCACAATGAAGTGTACGGCTGGAAAGAACCAGGTGTATATCCGGTCACTGTTGACCGGGCAGGGCACGACGCGACCGCGGATCGCCTTGAAATGCCCGTTGCGGCGGGATATCGGACTCACCCCCGAGGTGTTTTATGAGCACATCCGCGACGTGTGTTGTGGCAACCATGAGGAGTGCCCGGCCTGGCAGAGCTTCCAAGCCCGGCATGTAGTTACGTAGACGACGACCTCGCACGGCTCGCGGCCGCGCCGCCGTGCGAGACGCAATAAACCCCTTACCTCCAAAGGATCGGGCCCGTTGCGGGTTGCAAAACCCGCAACGGGCCCGGTCGCTTGATATTGTCCGAGAAGCGGCTACTTGCCGGCTGGGGCCGGGAGTTCCGGTGTGCCGGTGGGCGGTGGTGTCGGCGGGGCGCCTGGCATCTGCAACGCGGTCGCCGGCGGCGGGTTGTCACGCAGCGCCTCGATCTCCTTGTCGAACGCCGGCCGCTGGTCCGGCGTCAGAATCCCGCGCACCTGTTCGACGAGCTTATCGACCCGTTCGGCGGCGGCCTGGGCATTCTCGGGGCGACTGGCCACGATCTCGGCGCGAAACGTCTCGAGCAGTTTTTCCGCCTCTTTTTGCTGCTGGGCCGTCAACCCGGCCTTGCGCGCCGCCTTCAGAACGTGGATCGGTTTCATGGCGACGTCGCCGGTGGATTCCGCCCGCTTCCGAGTCGCCGGCAGCTTGGCTTTCTGTTCCTCGGTCAGGACCTGCTCCAGGTCCGTGAAGAAGCGGCTCTCAGCCTGCGCGCCGGGCGTCATTTCCTTGAGCTCGGCCCGGAGCTTCTTGGCCAGTTCGGCGTTACCTTCAGCTTCGGCGGCGCGCAGTTCGGCGTACTTGTCCTGGATGCGTTGCAGCAAACCGGCCGGGTCCTGGCGTTGCTCGTCGACTTCGGCCTTGTAGGCCTGCAGCAGCGCGTCCGCTTTCTGCATCTGAGCTTCGTCGACCCGGAGCTGCTTGCAGACCCAGCGCAATTTCTGCTCGCCTTGCAGCGTGGGTTCTGGTTGCGGCTTGCGCGGCGGTTGGGGTTGGCCGGGCGGCGGCTGGGCGCTGGCCCAGGAGGCTCCGAGTAGCAGAACCGCGAAGAAAGCAAACCCTCGTCTCATGGCTGGACTCCACGCCTGTTTCTGGTGGCTACGACGCTTCGGCGCCGTTTGTGCCGTTCGGTCTGCAACAGGCAGAGCCGTACCATAGCGTGACGAGGCGGGCCCCGCAACGACCTGCGGCGTGGGGCGCGATTCGGGCTGTAGTCCAAAACTGTGGTAGCCGCCCCGCGCGGCGAGCCTCCTGTCCGAGCCCCACGCGCCAGCGTGGGGTTTTCCGCGGAGCGCGCTGCGCGGACCC
>JAGVEP010000242.1 GCA_020058145.1 Phycisphaerae bacterium
CTTAGTGATCCCGCCGGGTATCAGGCGTCGTACCCGAACTGCAATCTAATGAACGGCGACTGCAATTACGACGGTTCGGTGGATTTCGACGACATCAACGCGTTCGTAGCGTTGCTGGGTTCGTAGTACCGCGTCCTGCATGAAGAGGTGGCACGGCCTGGTCCTGCCCGGCCGTGCCACCCTTTAGCGATATAACGGACCCCGCGCCAGGTCGGAATTCGCGCGGGTCTTGCGTTCACTTGCGCTATAATTGGCGCGCACCCCGTGCCGGTGGCACGGTTTCCAGATGTCGGCACATTGTCGTGGCACGACGTGCTATCTCGCGGAGTAACTCGCATGCATCGTCAAGTCTACGTCGTTCTCACGAGCCTGGTCTTCTGCGCGGGGTCGGCTGCGGCGCGACCGCCGACCGCGGAGGCCGTCCAGCACTTGCGGCAGACGGCCCCCGGGGCGCAGCTTCACGCGGACCAGGACCGGCCGACGCGTGTTTATGGCGTGCCGCTCAGTGCGGGGCGCTCGCCGGAACTGAGCGCCGCGGCGTTCGTGCAGGCACATAGCGATCTTTTCGGCCGCGCGTCCGGCGATTTGGTTCCCGGCAACACGTTTAATGGTCTCCACGCACAGCCGGTGATGTACGAGCCCGAGACCGGGGCGTACAAGTTCACCTTGGTGTATTACGCTCAATACGCCAGCGGTTTGCCGGTGTATCGCGCCGAATTGCGGCTGCTGGTGCGCAACACGAACGCGTATCCGGTGGTCTGGGTGGGCTCGAGCCTGCGGGACCTCGGTAGGTTTGTCGTGCCGGCCGGCGCGGGGCACAGCGTGGCTGAAGGAGCGGCGCAGGCCGCCGCGGCGCGGGAGGTGCCGGGTCTGGCGAACTTCACTCCGGCCGAGCTGACCGTCTGGGCCGGTATCGACCGCCTGATGGTCAACCCCGCTGTCGCGCTCACCTTCGAGGGCGACAACGAACCCGCTGCAACGGGCGATTACCAGAAATGGCGCTTCATTGCGGATGCTGAAAGCGGCCAGGTACTCTACAAGGAAGATCTGGTGCTGCACACCGACGTGACCGGCACGGTGCGCGGCATGGCGACCCAGACTTTGCCGCCGAAGGCGGATGTCTGCAACCCGGAGAATCTGATCGCCCTGAAATACGCCCGGGTCAGTATTGGCGCTACGACGGTGTTCACCGATGCGGAGGGGAATTACACGATCCCCAACAGCGGCTCCGATCCAGTAACGGTGACCTCGCCGATCGCCGGCCGCTGGTTCGAAGTGCAAAACCAGGCCGGGGCGAGCACGGTCCTGACACAGACGGTGACGCCGCCGGGGCCGGCGGATTTCATGCACAACCAGGCCAACACCGCAGAGTTCAACCGCGCCGAGGTCAACGGCTATGTCGAGGCCAACGTCGTGCGCGACTGGGTGCTAAGCTTCAATCCGCTCTATCCCACGATCTACAACCAACTGAGTTTTCCAGTCAAGGTCAATATCGACGATTCGTGCAATGCCTTCTACAACGGTCAGGCGATCAATTTCTTCCGTGCGCGCGGGGGTTGCTCCAACACGGCCTACAGTGGCGTGGTCCATCACGAGTACGGCCACCACCTCGTTTCAACCGCGGGTAGTGGACAGGGCCAGTTTGGCGAAGGTCAGTCGGACGTGACCGCCATGCTGATCGCCGACGATCCTATCCTGGGGTACGGGTTCTTCAGCTATAATTGCAACATCGGCATCCGCTCCGCGATCAACGATGTCATGTACCCGTGCGAAGGGGAGGTACACGACTGCGGCATGTTGTTGTCCGGGTGCGTTTGGGAAACGCGCAACGCGCTGGCGGCGAATTACCCCGACACCTACCTGGAAATTCTCACCCCGCTGGCGATTAATGCCGTCCTGCTGCACGACGGCAACCTGATTACTCCGGCGATCACGATCGACTACCTCGCGCTCGACGACGACGACGGCAACATCTACAACGGCACGCCGCACTACGACGAGATCTGCACCGGTTTCGGCAGCCACGGAATGGACTGCCCGGTGCTGCAGGCGGGCTTGGAGGTAACCCCGGCGGACAACGCCGAGTTCTGGGGTAACCCCGGTGGACCGTTTGGACAGGCCGGCGCGGTGTATACACTGAAGAACATCGGTTCGTCGGCGATTGATTACCAGGTAACGAGTGACCAGAACTGGCTGACCATCGATAATTCGTCGGGAGTGCTCGACGGCGGAGCCCAAACCACGTGCACGCTCGCGCTGAATGCCAGTGGCGAACTGCTGCCGCAGGGCAACTACAGCGCAGAGATCAGTTTCGTTAACACCACAACTCATTTCGGCGATACGGCCCGCGCGGCGCAGCTTTACGTTGGTGGGCAACATCCGGTCTACACCTGGAATCTGGACAGCGACCCCGGCTGGACCACCACCGGCCAGTGGGCCTGGGGTACGCCCAGCGGTCAAGGCGGCCAGACCGGTTCGCCCGACCCGAGCGGCGGGTACACCGGTAGCCAGGTCTACGGTTACGCCCTCAATGGCGACTACGCCGACAATGCCCCGGAGTACGACCTGACGACGCTGCCGCTCGATTGTCGCAACCAGTTGCAGGTCAAGTTACGTTTCCGGCGTTGGCTGGGCGTCGAACGCCGCGTGTTTGATCACGCGGACGTGCGCGTCAGTGCCGACGGCCAGAATTGGACCAGCATTTGGCAGAACCCGGACCACGAGATCGCGGACGACGCGTGGCTGTTCCAGGAACTCGAGCTCGCCGGCATCGCCGACAATCAGCCGACCGTCTACCTCCGGTGGGGCCTGGGTCCGACGGACGCAAGTTGGCACTACTGCGGCTGGAACATCGATGATGTGCAGGTCTGGGCCGTCAGGGCGGTGCGGCCGGGCGACCTGAATTGCGATGGCGCGGTCAATTTCGATGACATTAATGCCTTCGTGCTCGCCATCGGCGATGCCGCAGGCTACGAGGCGCAGTTCCCGAGTTGCAACCGCATGAATGCGGACTGCAACGTCGACGGCCTGGTGAATTTCGATGACATCAACGCGTTTGTGGCGCTCTTGAGCGGACAGTGAGATGGTGCGTCCGGGACGCACTACGAGGTTGTGTCCCCTGGCCGGGGACGATAAGATGGAGCGTATGGGAAAGATGCGAGGTTGCTGGTGACCGCCAGCACGAGCACGGTCTTGCTGGGGCGCTGATGTAGGAGTGTCGTTGATCATGCGTATTCACCTGGCATGGGCAGCGGGCATCGCGTGTGCCGCTTTCGCCACCGGGGTCCAGGCTCAGCTTTCCACCGCTGACATCGCCGCCTTGCGCGCCGAGGGCGAGCGCGAAGGCTGGACGTTCACCGTCAGCCAGAACCCGGCGACTCAGTATCGCCTCGACCAGCTCTGCGGCGTCGTCCGGCCGCCGGATTGGCGGGTGGGCGCCCGTTTTGACAATCGCCCGGTGCAGCGCGATCTGCCCGCGACGTTCGATTGGCGGAATTACAACGGACACAGCTACTGCCCGCCGATCCGCGACCAACGTAGTTGCGGCAGTTGCTGGGCCTTCGCTGTCATGGGGGCGGTCGAGTGCAACATCTTCATCCGCGACGGTGTCGCGTGCGACGTGAGCGAACAGTGGCTGGTGAGCTGTTGCGGTCTGGGCGGTTGCAGCGGCGAATGGCCGGGGCGCGCGACCAATTTCCTGCTGGGCAGCGGGGAGTACCAGGACCCGTGGGGCGGCTTTGGCGCTGTGCCCGAGGAGGAATTCCCGTACGTCGCCTGGGACGCCCCGTGCGAGACCGGCCCGTACAACCACCCCTGGTGCCTCGATACCTGGGCGTTTGTCGGCCCGGAATGGGGCATCCCGACGGTCGAGCAACTCAAGCAGGCGATCATGGATCACGGCCCGCTGTGCGTCTGCGTTTACGCCGGCAGTTCCTTCCAAGCCTACTCCCAGGGCGTGTTCAACTCTTGCCCCAGCGATGACATCAACCATGCCGTTGTGCTCGTCGGCTGGGACGACAACCAGGCCGGCGGCGTGTGGTTCATGCGCAACTCGTGGGGCTCCGGCTGGGGCGAGCACGGCTACATGCGGATCAAATACAACTGCTCGGAGATCGGTTTCAACGCCTTGTACGTGGACTACGCCGGTCGCAACGGGCTGTACGTCTCGCCCACCGAGGCGGTGCGCATCCAGGGCCCGGTCGGCGGGCCTTTTGAGGGCCGCAGTGGCGCTTATGCACTGGAGTACTGGGGCGGCCAGACCGCTAACTACACCGTGCGGCTCGATCCGCCCGTCCCCTGGCTCACGCTGAACGGCGCGACGGACGGCGTGCTGGAGTCTGGCCAGACGGTGGTCGTCTCGGTCGCGTTAAACGCCAACGCCGCGACCTTGTCGCGCGGCGCCCACGTGGCGAACCTCCGATTCACCGACACGAGCTTCCATCAAGGCGATACGACGCGGCCGGTCATTCTCTCGGTGGGTGACGGCAGCCCGCGGTACGCCTGGCCGCTGGACGCGGACCCCGGCTGGACGACGGAGGGCCAGTGGGCCTTTGGCACCCCGACCGGTCAGCCCGCCGAATACGGGCCGCCTGACCCCGGTGCCGGGTTCAGCGGAAGCAACGTCTACGGCTACAACCTGGACGGCGTTTACGCGAATGATCTCCCGTCCACACACTTGACCAGCACAGCCAGCGACTGCACGGGGCTCTACAACGTACATCTGAATTTCCGGCGCTGGCTGGGTGTGGAGACCCCATACTGCGATCGGGCGTCCGTGTCCGTGAGCCTGGATGGCACCCACTGGCGGCAGGTTTGGCGGAACGACGAGGAAGTGGCGGATTGGGATTGGCTGCCGGTCGATCTCGACATCTCCGTCATCGCCGACAACCAGCCCGCTGTCTATCTGCGCTGGACGCTGGGCCCGACCGACTACAGCGTGCGGTATTGCGGCTGGAACCTCGACGATATTCAGCTCACGGGGCTGCAACCGAGTCCGACCTATGCGGTCGGCGATCTGAACTGCGATGGCGGCGTCGACTTCGCTGACATCAATCCGTTCGTGTTGCTGCTTTCCGACCCGGACGGGTACCAAGGCGCTTATCCGGACTGTTACGCGATCAACGGGGACGCGGACCGGAACGGCGTGGTCGATCTTGACGACGTTGCCCCGTTTGTGGCGGCCCTGGCTGATTGATATCCGGACGGCGGGCTGGCGACACCGGGTTGGCCGCCCGCGGGTACGGCGTAGTCGATACAACCGGTAGCGTTTCGTCCGCGGCTCCTGGTGTAAACCGGGCGCGCTGCGGGTAACCAAGAGGATGAAGCATGTACTTCCGCGCACTGTCTACGACCGTTGTTCTGGCCCTGTCGACGAATCTGGTGGCTTCGGCCGACGTGCTCACCGCCGGTGAGCAGGCGTACCACCGGTACGAGTGGCGGGCCAACACCTTCAAGCCCAGCGCGCAGCACGAGGCGGCCGTCGCCGTGGACCGCGACGGCGGGATCATCAGCGTCTGGTCCAGCCGTCGGCAGAACGCTGGCCGCGCGGGGGTTTACGCCCA
>JAGVEP010000087.1 GCA_020058145.1 Phycisphaerae bacterium
AGTACCTGCTGCGTGCGAGGCAGTTCCGCTTGTCGAAAGCCAGCCAGGCCGCGTGCCTCCGGCTCCGTTCCGCCTGCGACGCACGCCTCGGATCCTCACGCCCACCTTCCCCCATCAATCCGCGTGCCAAATACTTCGACAGTCTCGCCAGCGTGGGGTTTTCCGCGGAGCGCGCTGCGCGGAGGACCCCACGCTGGCGCGCTTGTCATTACCCACATCTCGGTGCGCCCCCGAGGGCCAGCCGGGCACCGCAGGTCATCAAATCGAGGTCCCGCCAGCCACGCCATAGCGTCTGCCAGCCCGGCGGACCCGGAAGGACGCGGGCTCCAGCCGGCGGCATACACCACCGAGTGAAGCCCGCGTAGCCCATTATCCAAGACCAGACGAACACAGCGTTACGGCCGCGGTCCCTTGGTCGAGGGCAGGGACACGGCGGCCCTGCACGTTACTCCGCCTGCGATTCGGGTGTCGTGGGAGCCAGCGGGCCGGGCGCCGGCTCCGGTGTGCCACCCTCGTCAAAGTGCAGAGCGGACGTTGCGAGGATCTGGACGTCGTCGAGGTTCCAGCCGCAGTACTGCCACGAGCTATCCGTCGTGCCCATGGTCCAGCGGATGTAGACGGTGGACTTGTTGTCGGCGACCGCGGAGATGTTGTACTCGACCTGCGTCCACGCGCTGTCCGCGACCTCGGCGGTGTTCTGCCACACGGTCGTCCAGGTGCTCCCGTTATTGCTCACCCGCACGTAGGCGTGGTCATACGCCGGCTGCTCAACGCCTAGCCGCCGCCAGAAGCGCAGCTTGGTTTGCGTGAAGCCGGTGCAGTTGATGGCGGCCGTGGTCAGGTGGTGCTCGGGAATGCTGTTGGCGTAGTCGCCGCTCAGGTTGTAGCCGTAGACGCGCGTGCCGGTGTAGCCGGCGGTCGGGTCGCGGGAACCGTGCTGGCCTCCGCCGCCGGTTGGGGTGCCCCAGGCCCACTTATTGGCGGTTGTGTTCGGGCTCTTGGTCCAGGCCGGGTTCGTGTCCATGGTCCACTGGTACTTGACGGTTTGCCCGCCGGTGGCCACGAAGACGGCGGTCACGGATTTGTTGCTATTCATGGTGATCGTCGTCGGGTTGGTCGAGCCGCTCAGGTCACCGGTCCAGTTGTTGAAGCGCCAGCCGGAGGCAGCGGTGGCGGTGACGGTTACCACGGTGCCCGGAGCGTACGAGCCGCCCGCCGGGTTGAGCGTAATCGTGCCCGCGCCGGACGGGCTGACGGCCGTCGTGAGCGTATAGTTTCCGCTGCCACAGACCGGCCCGGTGATCGCCAGCGAGTACGCGCCGGTGGCGCCGTTGTAACCGGACACGCGGATCAGGTAGGTGGTGCCGCCGGTCACGGTCGCAGCGAGCTGCGACGCCGTCCCGCAACTGTCGTCGTTACACCCGATCTGGTTGGACGAGGTACCCGGGCAGCCCGAGTGGACCGACAGCACCGAGTCATAGGTCGTACCGGTGCCGCAGAGGCTGAACGTCGCACTCCCGCTCGAACCGGGCGTGTACTTGTACCAGACATCCGGTGTGCTGCTGGAGCTGCCGCAACTGGCCGAGCCGTCCAGCGTCGCGCTCGACGTGTTGCCGGTGTAGTTTGTACCGGGGCAGGCGACGACGGCGCTGGAACATGCGTTATTCGCCGGCGCCTGGGCCGGGATCATGTTGTGGGCGCTAAAGCCGGTGGTGATATGGTCCGCGTGGGACCCGCCGTAGTAGGTGTTGTCGAGCGAGAGGAACGTGGTCCCAATGGCCGGCGTGATCGAGCCGCCCGAGCCGTGCAGCGGCACGCTGTTGATCAGGAGCTTCGACAGGACGGCCAGATAGTCGGTGTGGCCGCCGTTAACCAGTTCATTGCGCGTGCTCCAGATGCACCCGGACAGCAATTGGGCGCAGGTGTGAATGTCGCTCGTACAGGGGTACTGCATCGTGTTGCTGGCGGTGCGGATGCCGTTGCTGCAATCCGTGGTATAGAAGCCGACGCCGAGCTTCGGGTCATCGGAGAGCAGCACGGAGACGCAGTCGCCCACGCCTTCGCCGTACTGGTCCTGACCGCTGCCGCCGGACGCGACGATGTGGTGGCCGTATTCGTGGTGGAGGATGTTCGAGAACGCCGTATCGCCGTAGGTCGAGGTCGCGGAGCAGAAGTTCATCGAACTGCCGTCGTACCAGGCATTACCCGGGCAGTACCCGCCGGTGAGCATCACATTCAGGCCGAAGCCGGTCTGCGTGGCGATCGTGGGATAGGTGGGATGCTGGACCAGCGTCCAGTCGCGCACGCGGTTGGCCTGGACGTACGAGTTCACCTGGGCCCGGATCGACTCGCTGGAGTTCGCGGCGTTGTGAACGAAATTCGCCGGGCCGGGCGGCGTGACGGACATTGAGAGCGTCTCCAGGCTGCCGGAGCCGGTCGTCATGGTGAAGTAGCGGCCGCTCATGGGCGACTGCACCGTGACGGCGGTCGTTCCGCTATTGGGGATCGTGAAATTCCCGTTCGCGTCCGCGTAGACCGAGCTGCCGCCGGAAATGCTGGCGGTGGCGTAGGGCATCACCATCGACACCTCGGCGTTGCACTGCTCGGCCTTCGGGGGCGTCGTGGACAGGCCGCTGACGTTGCCGGTCACGTCGGTAAACAGGATCATGTTCTCGGCGTGCAGAATCGCGCCGCTGGTGCTGTTGCACACCAAGCGCCATTTTTTCGGCTCGCCGCTGGGCGATATTCCCGCGCCGACGAACGTGAGCGCGACCTGCGGCACGCGCGGCTTGCGATCCAGATCCGGCCAGATCACCAATTCGGATGCGCTGAAGTCGATCAGGCCGGGCTCGAATGCCGCCGCCGCGGAGAGCGCGGCGCCTTCGTTGAGGTTTGCGACCTGGTCCCACGGGACGATGAAGTCGCTGAGGTCGCACAGGGTCGAATTCGCCAGCACGAGCGGGTAGGACGGCCCGTTGACCACCAGCATGCGCAGGTCGGCGCCGTACACCGGGATACCCTCTTTGTACTGCCGGTAGCAGACCATCGTGCCCTTGTAGCTGTCGGTGGCCGCGTCGTAGAGCAGCGGCTGGGTGTACTGGGCGTCCACCGCGTTGCCTGGTTGCAGCTCGTCGGCTGGTACGCCGAACAGGTCGCTGTAGGTGCGCACGAAGACATCGGCGCTGTGCTCGGCCGAAAGGCCGTAGCTGAAGCTGGTTCCGTACACCTGCGCGCACTTCCCGCCGGCGGTGAAGAACTGCACCTGCGGGAAAGACTGGGACAAGGCCTGACTCGCATCTTGCGCAGCTCCGCCGAACGCGAGCGACCCACAAACCAAGGCCAGACTGAGCCCGATCGATCGATACATTGCCGGTTCTCCTTCTCCTTGCGTGGCGACAGGACGTGTGAGGAAAACGCTTCCTCGGTTGTCAATTTCCAAGATACTCATTTCGACGTGCGCGGGCAAGAGCGGTTGGCGCACGCTGGCGAGCGCTGCACGGCGGCCCCGCTCCCAGCCGGCAGCCGGTTACCGTAGAGGACGCGGGGGGCGCAGCGCGGCTTGCGCTTGCGGCGCGGCGCCGACGCTACGGCTCCGGACGATCGAGGTAGAAACACGCCACCGCCCCGTAGCGCTCTACGAGCCGTGCATTGTCATTGCCATACTGAAAACGCAACTCGAACGAGCGCTGAAAGTCGATGGCGTCGCTCAGGATGTGCCAGCGACAGCAGGAGACGATGCCGGGGTCGCTTTCCACACCGCCTTTGACGTAGTTGGCGGCGGCGAAGGGCGCGTCAAACGGTCCGCCGGCAAAGTAGAACCCGCCGTTGAAATAATCTTCGGTACCCGTGCCGAGGATGCGCGGCTCGCCGTCGATAATGGCCGTATCGTTGCCTTCCAGGATGTTGAGTGAGGCGCTCAGCTCGCCCGGCCGGCGATCGCTGTTACCGGCGACGAAGAGGAATGTGCCGATGTATCGGCCGCGGCCGGCGATGTTGGCAACTTCGAACTGCGCGCCGTCTGGTTGCGGGCCCGTGACGGCGTGGAAACGGGCGTGCAGATAGCCCCACGGCTCAGACGGCAGGGTGTGGTCCACGCCGAGGCTCGCGCGGAGCGACACGGGCGCTGTGCCGTCGTTGCGAAGTGCGACTTGTACGCCCGCGGCGAACGGCAGCGGCAGGTAGCACGCGAACTCCCATCCGGTTTCGTCGTGCTGTACGCGCATGGGCAGCGTGACGAAGGGCGCGAACTGCTCCCGGCAGCCAAAGAAGGCGTCGAGGGGCACATCAACCGCGGGCGACGCGGCCTGGTCGAACGAAATCAACAATTGCACGTCGCGCAGCCGGGTCGTGTGCGACTCCGCGACCGCGAACTGAAGCGACTCTAGGGTTCCGACTCCATGGGTCGTGAATACAGTCGTAGTGGCACGCGCAGCCAGGTCCAGCGGAGCGTTGTCTACAACCAACGTGAAGCCGCGGTTCGGATTCGCGCCCAGCGCGGCCAGCAACCCTTCGGCCGCGGCAAAATCCGGGTCTTCCGCGAGGCGTGGCGAAAACGGGCGCGTGGTCTGTTCCGTGTACTTCACATCCACATGATAGAAATACCCATTCAGCGGGCACAACCCGTCGAGCGCGACGCGCAGGCGCTGCGTGAAACTGATGGGGAGGTAGCTCGCCACGGCTCCGGACTGAAGCCGGGCAAATGGCGTGGCAAACGGCAGCGCCGCTCCCAGATCGGCAACGGGCAGCACAAACGCCGGAGTGCTCAGGTCGTCCACATAGACGCGCAGCACCTCGTTTTCAAACGCGCCCAGGTCCGGCTGGGCGAAGAACTCCGGTCCCTGCGCCAGGTCCCCGACGTGGAAACGCGTGAAGAACATGCGCGGCACATAGCCTGGCCCACCGTCCGTGTCCGCGAGCACGTACTCGCCGGGCCCGCCGGCGGCGAGGTCGAGCTCGTCGAAAATCGCCAGCAGCAGCGGCCGAGCGGGCCCCAGCAGCGCGACGAAGTTGTTGAAGTCCTTGCCGCCGAGGGGCACGTGCTCCGCGGTGCGGTTGCGGCTGGAGAACTGCTCGTAGCGGTCGGAACGCAGGCCGGGTAGCGCGTCCCAGTCGTGTAGCGCACGCAGCCCGATATCTTCAGCGGCAGCCAGCGGCGGTGCGGCCGCCACAATGGCCGCGCGCTCGTCGCGCGCGGCGTCACCCCCCCGACTACTGCACGGATCCGGACCGCACCCGGGCGCGAGATACGCACCGCCGGGCAGGGCGAGCCCCAGCGCAAGCCAGAGCTTCCAGCGTGTGCGGCCCGGCGACCCATTCGCACGCAGCATGTTGGCCCTTCAAGTGCAGTGCCGCCCCTGATACCAGGCCCGCCAGATCACGGCGGAAGCCAGCAGCAGGGCCGTGCCGACCGCAACATAGATCAGCCCGACGACGTTGTGTGGCAGGAGGCCGTGGCGGAGCAGATACCCGGCGCCCATCATCCCCGCGACGAGCAGCCAGGAACGCACCGAGACAAAACCGCCGAGGCAGCGGCCATCACCACGCGCCTGTATCCGGCGGACGATGCGCTCCGCGGCGCGCTTCAGCACGAAGCGTGCCTTGAGCGCTCCGGCCAGCGCTGCCGCCACGGC